>CAKRFH010000040.1:0-24516 GCA_934320555.1 uncultured Roseburia sp. | reverse complement strand
CCCTGGAAAATCAAGGAAATTCTTGATTTTTTCTTAAGAGTGGTTTAATATATGCTTAAAAGTGGTGAAAAGTGGTAGAGAATGGCTCAAAGTGGAGCGGAAGTGATGAGGAGCCGTGTTGCCGCAAAAAGGCAGGTGATTGTGTCATGTTCATGGGAGAATACAACCACACAGTAGATGCGAAGGGCAGACTGATAGTTCCGGCGAAGTTTAGAGAGCAGTTAGGCGATGAATTTGTAGTGACAAAGGGACTGGATGGATGCTTATTTGTGTATACGCAGGATGAATGGCACAACATCGAGGAGAAGTTCCGCGGCATTTCCATGACGTCG
The DNA here is from genome assembly GCA_934320555.1 of uncultured Roseburia sp. Taxonomy (GTDB): domain Bacteria; phylum Bacillota; class Clostridia; order Lachnospirales; family Lachnospiraceae; genus Roseburia. The sequence continues at coordinate 24,184 of CAKRFH010000040.1, read as the reverse complement.
AAGGACGCCAGAAAGTTCTCGAGATTTTTCTTCGCCGGAGCAGCTTCCTGCGAAGTGGACAAGCAGGGAAGAATCCTGCTTCCAACCGTTCTGCGCGAGTACGCCGGCCTGACGAAGGATGTAGTGTTAGTCGGAGTCTTAAGCAGGGTGGAGATCTGGGATAAGGACAGATGGGATGAGAACACCTACGATGAAGATGAGATGGATGAGATCGCAGAGCATATGGCAGATCTTGGCTTTAGTATTTAATAAGGCAGAGGAAACAGAATGGAATTTAATCATTATTCAGTGTTGCTGAAAGAGACAATTGATAATTTGAATATAAAGCCTGACGGGATCTATGTGGATGGAACCTTGGGGGGAGGCGGACATGCCTACCAGGTTGCATCGCGGTTATCGGAAAAGGGAAGGCTGATCGGAATTGACCAGGACGCGGACGCGATCGCGGCTGCCGGTGAACGGTTACAGGAATTTGGAGATAAGATTACCATCATCCGGAGCAATTACGCGAACATGAAGGAAGAACTGCACCGGATCGGAGTGGAGAAGGTGGACGGGATCGTGTTGGATCTCGGGGTTTCCTCCTTCCAGTTAGATACACCGGAGCGGGGATTTACCTACCGGGATGAACAGGCACCGCTTGACATGCGTATGGATGACAGGCAGAGCCGGACAGCGAAGGATATTGTGAACGGTTACAGCGAGATGGAGCTGTACCGCATTATCAGGGATTACGGTGAGGACAAGTTCGCGAAGAATATCGCAAAGCACATCGTGGCGGCGCGTGCTATAAAGCCGATCGAGACGACCGGGGAGCTGACGGAGATTATCCGGGCATCCATTCCGATGAAAGTACAGGCAACCGGAGGACATCCGGCGAAGCGAACCTTCCAGGCGATCCGGATCGAGCTGAACCGGGAGCTGGAAGTGCTGCAGAACAATTTAGATGACATGATCGAATTACTGAATCCTGGCGGAAGGATCTGTATCATTACCTTCCATTCCTTAGAGGACCGGATCGTAAAGACGAATTTTAAACGAAATGAGAACCCATGTACCTGCCCGAGCGATTTTCCGGTCTGCGTATGCGGAAAGAAATCCAAGGGAAAGGTGATTACGAGAAAACCGATTCTTCCGTCTGAGGAGGAACTGGAAGTAAACTCTAGATCAAAGAGTGCAAAGTTGAGAGTATTTGAGAGGATGTAAGCCCATGCAAAATCAGACAAGAGACTATCATACACAAAGACCATACAGAGTAGATGGCAATACAGTACGCCGCGTGGAGGCAGAGCCGGATTACCGCAGACAGCAGAGAGAAAGACAGGAAAAGGAAGAGCGCGAGAACTTAAGAAGACGCAGACGCGCCGCAGCGAGAAACCGTGAGAAAGAACTGCGCATGAGCAAAAGCTATGTCGTATTCCTGACGATGGCAGTAACCGTGTTCGGTGTGTTCTGTGGTTCTTACATCAAGCTTCAGTCTGATGTGACAGCACGTATGAAAGCGATCGCAAAGTTAGAAAGTCAGATCACAGACTTAAAGGCTGATAACGATGAGGCTTATAAGCGGATCAACACAACCATAGATTTAGACGGTATCCGGAATACAGCGATCAATGATCTTGGCATGTTTTATGCGACCGAGGACCAGATTGTCTATTACTCGGTGGACAGAAATGATTATATGAATCAGTATACAGAGATACCGCAGAAGTAAGTTTGGGTGAAAAATATGGCAAGAGACAAACAGAAGAAGCCAATGTTAAAATTCCCAAAGCGTATGCAGAAGAAAATGATTCTTGTATTTGCGGTGATTGTCTGTATGCTGATCGGTCTGATCATCCGGTTGATGTATATCGAACACACCAAAGGGGAGAAGTACGAGAAGATCGTCCTGTCCCAGCAGGGCTATGACAGCCAGACGATTCCGTATCAGCGCGGCGATATCGTGGACGCGAAGGGAACGGTATTAGCGACGAGTATTGCCGTGTACAATGTCATCTTAGACTGCACGGTACTGACAGACAAAGAAGCATATATAGAACCTACGATTAATGCATTAGTGAGCTGTTTCCCGGATCTGACCAGTGAACAGCTTTATTCTTATGTGAAGGATTCCCCGGACAGCCGTTATATTGTCCTCGCGAAGCGGCTTCCATATGAAACAATACAGAATTTTATCAATCTGCGTGACGCAACAGATGAGAAGGGCAAGAAGTTAAACCCGAACATCAAGGGTGTCTGGTTTGAAAAAGAATACCAGAGACAGTATCCACACGGGCAGCTTGCAAGCTCCATTGTCGGATTCACAACATCCGGAAACCTCGGTATCAACGGGCTGGAAAATTATTATAATGATACCTTAAACGGCATCAACGGAAGACAGTACGGATATCTGAATTCGGACAGCAACGTGGAGAAGACGATCAAAAATGCTGTGAACGGAAACACACTGGTGACAACGATTGATGCAACGATCCAGTCGGTTGCGGAGAAAAAGATTGCAGAATTTAACGAGGCCTATGCGAATTCTTACCGTCAGGGAGAGGGCGGCGCCACCCACATCGGGGTACTGATCATGAACCCGAATAACGGGGATGTCTTAGCGATGGCGCAGTATCCAAACTATGATCTGAGCAATCCATGGGATCTGTCCGCGTATTATCCGGAAGAAGAGATTGCGGCGATGGATGAGGATGCCAAGTTGGATGCTTTGAACAAACTGTGGCAGAATTTCTGCGTTACTTATACGTATGAGCCTGGATCGACTGCAAAACCTTTTACCGTGGCTGCAGGGTTAGAGACCGGAACGATCAGCCGGAACGATACGTTTTACTGTGATGGCTATGAACAGCTGAGCGGATTCACGGTCAAATGTGTTGCCTACAACAAGGGCGGCCATGGTATGCAGACGTTAGAGCAGACGTTGATGAACTCCTGCAACGATGCCTTAATGCAGATGTCCTACCGCATCGGCGCGGCGAATTTTTCAAAATACCAGCAGATTTTCGGATTCGGACAGCGAACCGGAATTGACCTTCCGGGTGAGGCGAGAACCGATTCCCTGATTTACACATACGACAATACATCCCAGCTGAGTCTGGCGACGAACTCTTTCGGACAGAACTTCAACACCACAATGATTCAGCTCGGATCGGCGTTCTGTTCGGTGATCAATGGTGGAAAACTGTACCAGCCGCGTCTTGTGAGCAAGATCACAGATGAGAATGGCAACGTGATTCAGGATATGGAACCGACACTGCTCCGGGAGACGATCTCAAAGACCACGAGTGATACACTGAAGCAATATATGTACTCCACTGTTACAGCAGGAACCGGAAATACGGCGAAAGTTGACGGATATTCCATGGGTGGCAAGACCGGAACCGGTCAGAAGATCCCGAGGGATGGAATTAACTACCTTGTTTCCTTTATCGGATTTGCTCCGGTGGACGATCCACAGCTTATGATTTACTGTATCGTGGATGAACCGAACTCGCCGGATCAGCCGCATAGTTCCTTTGCACAGAATATTGTCCGTGAGATCTTAGAGGAGATCCTTCCTTATATGAATATTTATCCGGATGAAGAGACGACCGGATTGCATGCCGGATGGGACATTACAGGTACGGATGTCGGAGCTGCAGCTGTCACAGACCGTGTGACTTCCGGAGAAGAGGAAGCAGATGGAACAGACGGCACACCGGATACAATGGAAGAGCTTCCGGGTGCGCAGGACAATCAGGCAGAGAATGCTGCAAATGACGGCGTGGATATCCAGGATGCCGCAGATGGAGCACAGCAATAAGAACATAACCTCATAAAAGTTGGAATAAACTATTACGAAGACTTTTATGAGGTTTTTTACATATGTTCCGAAGCAAGACATTTCACAGAAAAAAGATTCTGATCATTTTTATGGCAGTCTTTTTTGCCCTGCTGTTTTTGGTGGGACGCCTTGTCTACCTCATGATTTTCTGTTCCGGGTACTATGGGAACAAAGCAACCGATCTGCATGAGAGGGAGCGGGAGATTAAGGCAGCACGCGGGAAGATTATAGATGCCACCGGAACTGTGTTAGCGGATAACCGGTCGGTCTGTACGATATCCGTAATCCACAGCCAGATTACGGAGCCGGAGAAAGTGATCGCCATGTTGGTAAAAGAGCTCGGTATCGCAGAGGAAACAGCAAGAAAGCGTGTGGAGAAGGTAAGCTCCATCGAACGTATTAAGACGAATGTAGAAAAAGAAACCGGGGATAAGGTCCGCTCTTACGGTCTTGCGGGGGTGAAAGTGGATGAGGACTATAAAAGATACTATCCGTTTGATACCCTTGCATCGAAAGTACTCGGCTTTACCGGGGCGGACAATCAGGGAATTCTCGGACTGGAGGTGGTATATGATGCCTATTTACAGGGGAAGAATGGGAAGATCCTCACCCTGACGGATGCGAAGGGGATTGAGGTGGAAAATGCCGGGGAGCGCAGGGAGGAGCCGGTAAATGGGTTTAACCTCCGCGTGACGTTAGACTATAATATCCAGATGTACTGCGAACAGGAAGCGGAGAAAACGTGTCTGAAAAAAGAGGCGGACAGCGTTTCTGTGATCGTGATGAACCCTCAGAACGGAGAATTATTAGCGATGGTCAATTACCCGGAGTTCAACCTGAACGATCCGTTTACCCTGACGGATGGGGAGGAGGATAATCTGACCGCAGAGGAAAAGCAGAACCGCCTGAATAAAATGTGGAGAAACCAGTGTATCAGTGATACGTATGAGCCGGGATCCACTTTTAAAATCATCACGGCGGCTGCGGCATTAGAGGAGCAGGTGGTAAAGCTAGACGATGCGTTCTACTGTCCGGGTTATAAAATTGTGGAGGACAGAAGGATCCGCTGTGCAAAGACGACCGGGCATGGGGCGGAGACGTTCGAGACCGGGATTATGAATTCGTGCAATCCGGTATTTATGGAGTTGGGGGAACGCCTCGGGGCAGCAAATTTCGTGAAATATTTCAGGCAGTTCGGGCTGCTATCGAAGACGGGGATTGACCTGCCGGGAGAAGCAGCAACGATCATGCACCAGGAGGAGAAGATCGGTCCGGTGGAGCTTGCAACGATTTCCTTCGGGCAGTCGTTTCAGATCACCCCGATTCAGCTCGCCACAACGGTCTCATCCATTATCAACGGAGGAAACCGTGTGACACCGCATTTCGGGGCGGCGGTGGAGGATGGGAATGGAAATATGGTCAAAACCTTCGACTATGCGGTGCATCCGGATATTTGCAGTGAGAAGACATCCGAGACGATGCGGGAGTTGTTAGAGAAGGTAGTGGCAGAGGGAACCGGAAAGAACGCAAAGGTGGAAGGCTTCGAAATCGGTGGAAAGACCGCAACTTCGCAGACAATTCCAAGAAGTGAGCACCGTTACATAGCATCCTTCCTCGGGTTTGCACCGGCATCGGATCCGGATGTCCTTGTGTTAGTCATTATCGACAACCCGCAGGGAACGTATTACGGCGGGACGATCGCAGCTCCGGTGGCAGGGGAAATCTTTGAAAACATTCTCCCTTACCTTGATAAATGAAACAAAATAACGTATACTAGTACATCGGAAAGAAGCTCGTTTTGAGTGAAGAGAAAATACAAGAGGTGTTAAGCTATGAATTATGAAGTTGTCATACCAGTGTTACTTGCATTTGCAGTCAGTGCGGTCTTAGGTCCGTTTGTGATCCCATTTCTGCGGAGACTGAAAGTCGGGCAGACCGAGAGAAAAGAATTAGAGTCCCATTTGAAGAAGAACGGAACGCCTACGATGGGTGGAATTATGATCATTGCGGCAATTGTAGTAACTTCCCTGTTCTATGTGAAAGATTATCCGAAGATTGTACCGATTTTATTCATGATGATCGGATTTGGTGTGATCGGATTTTTAGATGATTACCTGAAAGTTGTGCTGAGACGGTCAGACGGTCTGCTTCCATGGCAGAAGATGCTGTTACAGATTGTGGTGACCACTATTTTTGCAGTTTATATGGTACGGTATTCTGATGTGGCACTCACAATGCTGATCCCGTTCTCCGGCGGCAAGTACTTAAATATCGGCTGGGCAGCGATCCCGCTGATGTATCTTGCCGTGATCGGAACCGTAAATGGTGTGAACTTTACTGACGGTGTGGACGGTTTAGTGTCAAGTGTGACGATTATGGTTGCAACGTTTTTCTCAGTCGTTGCGATCGGAACCAATGCAGGAATCGAACCGATCACCTGCGCAGTCGCAGGTGCGCTGCTGGGCTTTTTGCTGTTTAATGTTTATCCGGCAAGCATTTTTATGGGAGATACCGGCTCCCTGGCACTCGGTGGATTCGTGGCAGCGACCGCTTACATGTTACAGATGCCGTTATTTATCCTGATCGTCGGGCTGATCTATCTGGCGGAGGTCATCTCTGTCATGCTTCAGGTAAGCTATTTCAAATACACAAAGAAGAAGACGGGAACCGGAAAGAGAATTTTCCGTATGACGCCGATCCATCACCATTTTGAACTTGGCGGCTGGTCAGAGACGAGAGTGGTTGCAGTGTTCTCAATTGTGACAGCACTGCTTTGCATGGTAGCATTGTTAGGATGCAGATAAGGAAGGTAAGACAATGGATTTGAATGGAAAAAGAGTTTTGGTAGTGGGTTCCGGAAAGAGCGGTGTGGCAGCGGCCGAGCTGCTTGTGAAGAAAGGAATCGAATTTGTATTGTTTGATGGCAACAAAGATCTGGATACGGCTGCACTGACAGAGAAGAATCCGGTATTTGCGGGGGCGAAAATCCTTCTTGGCGAATTAAAAGAAGAGGACCTTGCAGAGATTGATCTTGCCGTGTTAAGCCCGGGTGTCCCGACAGATCTCCCGATGGTGGATATGATGCGGGAAAAAGGCATCCCGGTCTGGGGCGAGATTGAGCTTGCGTACCATTTTGCAAAGGGACGTATCATTGCCATTACCGGAACGAACGGTAAGACGACAACGACCTCTTTGGTCGGACAGATTATGGCAAATTATTATGACGATGTGAAGGTTGTCGGGAATATCGGAATCCCGTACACTTCCGTTGCAGCTGATACGACCGATGAGACAGTGACAGTAGCGGAGATCAGCAGCTTCCAGTTAGAGACGACACATGATTTCGCACCGGAAGTGACTGCCATCTTAAACATCACACCGGATCATCTGAACCGCCATCATACGATGGAGTGCTATATCGAGACAAAAGAGAGTATTACGAAGAACCAGACGGCACAGGATACATGTGTACTCAATTATGAGGATGACGTGCTGCGTGCCTTCGGGGAAACGTTGAAGACAAAAGTAGTATACTTTAGCAGCAAAAGAAAGCTTGACAGAGGCTTATATTTAGACGGCGAGGATATTTTCTATGCGGACGGACAGACAGATGTAAAGGTGATCAACGTCAATGAGTTAAATATCCTCGGAAAGCACAATTATGAGAACGTGATGGCGGCAGTCGGCATGTCCTTAAGTTTCGGCGTCCCGATGGAGAAAATCGTGGAAGTGCTGAAAAAGTTCGTGGCAGTTGAACACAGAATTGAATACGTGACAGAGAAGCGCGGCGTGAAGTTCTACAACGATTCTAAGGGAACAAACCCGGATGCTGCAATCCAGGGGATCCGGGCCATGAACCGTCCGACTCTTCTGATCGGAGGCGGCTACGACAAGCAGTCCGAGTACGACGAGTGGATTGAGAGCTTCGATGGCAAAGTGAAGAAGCTTGTCTTGATCGGACAGACAAGGGAGAAGATTGCGGAGTGTGCGAGAAAGCACGGATTTACGGACATTGTATTATGCGATACCTTTGAGGAGGCGATCGACACCTGTTATGAGAACGCAGTGAGCGGAGATGCCGTTCTGTTGTCCCCTGCCTGTGCAAGCTGGGGCATGTTTCCAAACTACGAGGAGCGCGGACGCATTTTCAAAGAATATGTAAGAAATCTGAAAGAGTAAGAGAGTAGAAAAAGGGGAACTGGAATGGCAAAAAAAAAGCCAATGAAATATTTTGATTACAGCCTGTTGTTTCTCATTATTTTCCTGCTGTGTTTCGGACTTGTGATGCTTTACAGTACAAGTTCCTACACGGCAGCTGATAAATATGGGGATGCGGCGTTTTTCCTGAAAAAACAGCTGAAAGCGACAGGACTTGGAATTATCGGTATGTATATCGTGTCAAAGATTCCCTATGGATTCTGGATGAAAGTGAGCACGCTTGCCTATCTCGCATCACTTGGGCTTTGTACGGCAGTTATCTTTGTCGGAAGAGAGGCAAAGGGACAGTCGAGATGGCTGCAGGTCGGACCACTTTCCTTCCAGCCGTCCGAATTTGCCAAGTTTGCCATGATTATCTATCTGGCGGCAGTGATCTATAAGATCCCGAAGAAGATCGGCAATTTCTGGACGCTGGTGAAGATCCTTATCCGGATTCTTCCGGTTGTCGGCGTTGTTGCGTACAACAACTTAAGTACGGCGATTATTATTTTCGGAATTGCGATATGCATGCTTTTTGTGGCGAGCCCGAAGATTTCCCATTTTGTGATACTGGGTGTGCCTGTCCTGGCACTTGGCGGGGTGTTTATTGCGCTGGAAGGATACCGTATGGACCGAATCAAGATCTGGAGGAATCCGGAAGCATATGACAAAGGGTATCAGACATTACAGGGACTTTATGCGATCGGATCCGGCGGACTGTTCGGCAAAGGGCTTGGAAACAGTATGCAGAAGATGGGTTTTATCCCGGAAGCACAGAATGATATGATTTTCTCTGTCATCTGCGAGGAGCTGGGACTTTTTGGCGCAGTCTGTGTGATTTTGCTGTTTCTGCTTCTGCTCTGGCGTTTTATGATTATTGCAAACAATGCATCGGATCTGTATGGTGCGTTGCTTGTGGTCGGCATTATGGCACATCTGTCGATTCAGGTGGTCTTAAATATTGCCGTTGTGAGCAATACGATTCCGAATACGGGTATTTCCCTCCCGTTTATCAGTTATGGAGGAACTTCGATCCTGTTTCTGCTTGCAGAGATGGGGCTGGCATTAAGTGTGGCGAAGGGAATTAAGTTTGAGGACAGCTAAGCAATGATAAAAGAAGAGAGAAAGAAGAAAAAGAGAAGAAGAGTGGGACTCTATCTGTTTTTATTCTTCGTTCTGCTAGTGGGAGCCGGGGCACTTGTTGTGACACAGGTTTTTACAGTGGAACAGGTTGTGGTGGAGGGAAATGAACTGTACGATTCCTCCCAGATAGAGAGTATGATTTTAGATGATGATTATTCCTGGAATTCCCTGTATGTCTACCTGAAATACCGGTTTAAAGACATTGGGGAGGTTCCGTTTGTAGATACGATGGAGGTGTCCTTAGACAATCCGCACACCGTACATGTCAAAGTGTATGAAAAGGGAATGCTTGGATATCTCTATATCAGTTCGATCGGGCAGAACGCCTATTTCGATAAAGATGGTTTCGTGGTGGAGACATCGAAGGAGACAATCGCCGGGGTTCCGAAGATTATGGGGATTTCCTGTGATGAGGTCGTTTTATATGAGAAGCTTCCATTAGAAAATGACAGTGTTCTGCGGAAATTGTTAAACCTGACACAGACCCTGAAAAAATATGACCTTTTACCGGATGAGATCCAGTATGACAGCCATATGGAGCCGGTACTGTACTATGATGGCATCGAAGTGCTGATGGGTTCGGAGGACAACCTCTCCCAGAAGGTAGTGCGGATGTCATATATCCTGCCTCAGTTGAGCGGATTATACGGGACACTGCACTTAGAGACCTGGACACCGGAGAACACGGATATTATCTGGGACCGTGGCGAGGCACCCGCAGAGGAGCCGGCTGAGGAGATGACGGAAGAACCGGCGACAGAGATACCGGAAGACGGCGGGGCGGATACCGGTCAGGATAGTGGAACGGGAGAAGAGATACCGCAGGAGGAAGGACAGGACGGCAATGATATACCTGTAGAAGGCGATGGACAGCAGTAAGTTTGCCAGGAAACAAAATTTTTTGCTGGATATTCGTAAAAAATTGAAAAACCTGTTGATTTGTTACGGGAAAAATTATATTATAAAGTATAAGAGTGAAAACACCGGAGAGAGTGTTGGATGAAGGAGGAACTACCTTGCTGGAAATTATGACAACAGAAGCAGATACCAGTGCAAAAATTATTGTGATCGGAGTAGGCGGCGCTGGGAATAATGCTGTAAATAGAATGATCGATGAGAACATCGGCGGAGTGGAATTTATTGGAATCAATACGGATAAGCAGGCATTACAGCTTTGCAAAGCACCTACACTGATTCAGATCGGCGAGAAGCTGACCAAGGGACTTGGCGCAGGGGCAAAGCCGGAAGTTGGGCAGAGTGCCGCAGAGGAGAGCGCAGAGGAGCTTGCAGCAGCCGTGAAGGGTGCAGATATGGTATTTGTTACCTGTGGTATGGGCGGCGGAACCGGTACAGGTGCAGCACCGGTTGTAGCGAAGATTGCGAAGGATCAGGGAATCCTTACCGTTGGAGTTGTGACAAAGCCGTTTAAGTTCGAGGCAAAGCAGAGAATGCTCAATGCCACAAGTGGTATCGAACGCCTGAAAGAGAGCGTGGATACACTGATCGTTATCCCGAATGACAAATTATTAGAGATCGTAGACAGACGGACAACCATGCCGGATGCCTTAAAGAAAGCAGATGAAGTATTACAGCAGGCAGTACAGGGAATCACAGACCTGATCAATCTGCCGGCATTGATCAACCTTGACTTTGCAGATGTATCGACCGTTATGAAGGACAAGGGTCTTGCCCACATCGGTATCGGTTCTGCGAAGGGTGATGACAAGGCGATCGAAGCTGTCAAGATTGCAGTTGCGAGCCCGTTACTTGAGACAACGATCAATGGTGCTACCCATGTTATTATCAATATTTCCGGAGATATCTCCCTGATGGATGCCAACGACGCAGCAAGCTATGTACAGGATCTTGCAGGGGATGAGGCGAACATTATCTTCGGTGCGAAGTATGATGAGACGATGACAGACGAGGCGGTGATCACCGTTATCGCAACAGGACTTGAGAATGCAGCACAGGCACCGGCAAGCAAGATTGTTCCGAAGATGCAGTATCAGAATCTCGGTGGCATGACAAGACAGCCAGGTACAGCAGCACCAAGACCTTCCATGCAGACCGGTTACACCACTTCCATGACGCAGCAGTCTGCACCAACCTTCTCCGGTATCCAGAGACCACGTCAGCCAGAGAGCTCTGTACAGCAGATGGACATCAAGATTCCGGATTTCCTGAAGAATACGAGAAGATAAGAAACGAATAAGAGAACAGATAAGAGGCATTGTATCAGTTTAAGCTGATACAGTGTCTTTTTTTGATTCATAGGAGAATTCTGCAGGCAGGATTCTTTTTATTACAGAGAGCGAAAATACGACAAAAACAGACGGCATAAAGATCCTATAATAAGGAAGGGCACAAAGGAAGGAGGAGAATAATAATCTATATTTTATATGTGGATGTGTATCTGATACAGAATCTGTGCATGGATTACATTGCGCTGACCGGCGTCAATTACTTTTTGAGGAGAGGGAAGAAGAAACGGCGGATGCTTGCCACGGCAGCAGTGTCTTCGGTTGGGAGTCTCTGTATCACACTTGTGGTGCGGGATGTGAATCTGCGAATTCTGCTGTCCCATTTTGTCTGGAACACATTTATGGTATGGCTGGGGTTTGGAATATGTACGGGAAAAGCGTTTCTGGAGAACTGGGCGGCAACGTATTTTTCCATCCTGTTTTTAGGCGGTGTGGCGGAGATGTCAGCGCAGGCCATGCCACAGATTCCGGTCTGGATTTCCGGGGCAGTATGTGCAGTGATTTTTACGATTGTCCTCTGCTGGCTGAACCGGCGGAGGGAGTTCGGCAGCCATATTTATCCGTTGCTTCTGCTGCACCGGGGAAAACAGGTGGAGTGCAAAGGCTACTGGGACAGTGGAAACCAGCTGCGGGATCCGTATGCCGGAAGACCGGTGTCGATTGTGAGTGCACATATCGCCAGGAAACTGCTTGAGAGAGACGTAGATCCAATTCGCTATGTACCATACCGGTCGCTTGGGAAAAAGGATGGACTGCTTGCGGTAACAGACCTTGATGCCATGGTTTTGCACGACGGAAAGAGGGAGAAGAGAGTTTCTCCGGTACAGATCGGGATCGCGGATGACGATCTTTTTACACACAGGGAATATGAGGTACTCCTGCACGCGTCCATACCGGTACCATCCGAGAAGAGAGAAATGGAAAAATAGGAAAGAGGGAAATGTCATGATAATGCGAATGGTGTTGCCACGGTACGAAAAAATCTGTTTTCTGTCCGGAATTTGCAGTCTGTTTGTCCGGGGAAAGGATGAGGTACATTACATAGGAGGGGCGGAGATCCTTCCGGCACCTCTGGAAAATGAGGAGGAGGCATACTGCATCCGGATGCTTGCGGGGGAAGGAGCGCAGAAGGCGAGAAAATGCCTGATCGAGCACAACTTAAGGCTGGTTGTCTATATCGCGAAGAAGTTTGACAATACTGGTGTGGGGGTGGAGGATCTGATCTCAATCGGCACGATCGGGCTGATAAAAGGGATCAATACGTTTAACCCGAAGAAGAATATCAAGCTCGCGACGTATGCTTCGCGGTGCATTGAAAACGAGATCTTGATGTATCTGCGCAGAAATAATAAGACGCGGCTGGAAGTATCCATTGATGAGCCGTTGAATGTGGACTGGGATGGAAATGAGCTGCTGCTGTCGGACATTCTGGGAACCGAAGATGATATAGTGGGACGGGAGATGGAGACGGATGTGGAGAGGCGGCTTTTAAAGGCGGCGATCGAGAAACTCTCCGGCAGGGAGCGTATGATTATCGAACTGCGGTTTGGGCTGAATTCTGTGGACGGGGAGGAGAAGACACAGAAGGAAGTGGCGGATATGCTTGGAATTTCGCAGTCCTACATTTCGCGCCTGGAGAAAAAGATTATGGGAAGATTGAAAAATGAAATTGTACGATTTGAACAATAGTAGTATAATTGATGTATCAATTATAGATAGACGGAACTAATTTACAGAATATTTCGATACGGTTTCGGAAGAAGGGAGCCGGTCGGATGGACAGACACAAAAAGGGGGCTTATCTATGAAGATACAATTCTTAGGTGCGGCGCATGAAGTGACAGGAAGCTGCCATTATGTGACATTTGGGGACAGACACATTTTAGTGGATTGCGGAATGGAGCAGGGACCGGATATTTACGTGAACCAGAGTATTCCGATCAATGCCGCGGCGGTCGATTATGTGTTCGTGACGCATGCGCATATCGACCATTCTGGTCTGCTTCCGTTACTGTACAGCCACGGATTCAGAGGACAGATTTTTGCTACGATTGCTACAACCCAGCTATGTAACATTATGCTCAAGGACAGTGCCCATATCCAGATGTTTGAGGCGGAATGGCGTAACAGGAAGGCGAAGAGGGCAGGAAAGCCGGAAGTCGTGCCGCTTTATGACATGAACGATGCGATGGGGGCACTGACACATTTTGTGCCGTGTGACTACAATAGTGTGATCACAGTCTGTGACGGACTGAAGGTGCGCTTTGTGGATGCGGGACATCTGCTTGGATCTTCGAGTATTGAGATGTGGATCGAGGAGGACGGTAAGCAGGAGAAGATCGTATTCTCCGGTGATATCGGAAGCGGTAACCGCCCGTTGATCAAGGATCCTCAGTATATCAGGGAGGCGGACTATGTTGTCATGGAGTCCACCTACGGGGACAGAAACCATACAGCTCCGCCGGATTATGCCACTGCACTTGCAGCGGTAATCAAAGACACATTTACCAGAGGGGGGAATCTCGTCATTCCGGCATTTTCAGTCGGCAGGACGCAGGAGATGCTGTACTTTATCCGAAAAATCAAGACAGAACACCTGCTGCCGGAATTTGAAAGCTTCGATGTGTATGTGGACAGCCCGCTCGCCGTGGAGGCAACCACAATTTTTAATAAGAATGTGCAGGACTGCTTTGATGAGGAGGCGCTTTCGCTTGTACAGCAGGGCATCAATCCGATCGGATTTCCGGGACTGCGCATGGCGATCACGAGCGATGAGTCGAAAATGATCAACTTCAACGAGAAACCGAAAGTTATCATCTCCGCGTCCGGTATGTGTGAGGCAGGCCGTATCAGACATCACTTAAAGCACAATCTGTGGAGAGCGGATTCCACGATTCTTTTCGTCGGTTATCAGGTTCCGGGAACGCTGGGCAATTCCCTGTTAAACGGTGTGAAAGAGGTGAAGCTGTTCGGGGAGCCAATTGAGGTGCATGCGAAGATCGAGAATCTTCCTGGTATCAGCGGACATGCGGACAGAGATCATCTGACGGAATGGGCGGCTGCGTTTGAGACACCTCCGAAGAAAGTCTTTATTGTGCATGGAGAGGACAAAGTGACGGAGGATTTTGCAGCGCATCTGCATGAGACGTTAGGATACGATGCCTACGCGCCGTTCAGCGGAGACGCATTTGACCTTGTGACCGGAGAACAGGTGGAGGAAGGCAGCAGACAGCTTGTGGAGAAGAAGAAAGCGGGCGGTGTCTCAAAGGCTTCCAGCAATGTATTTGCAAGACTGCTCGCAGCAGGGCAGAGGCTGCTTGAGGTCATCAATCAGTGCGAGGGCATGGCAAATAAAGACCTTGCGAAGTTCGCAGACCAGATCAATGCGCTGTGTGACAAATGGAAGAGATAGGAAGCGGTTACAGGGAGAGATACTGGCGGATCGATTTTAATGCATTTTTCTCAAGACGGCTCACCTGAGCCTGGGAAATGTGGATTTCGTCGGCCACCTCCATCTGTGTCTTCCCTTCAAAGAAACGTAGATTCAGGATAAAGCTCTCACGATCGGTAAGATGGCTCATGGCATCGGAAAGTGAGAGCTTTTCCACCCAGTTTTCTTCTTTATTTTTCTTGTCACTGATCTGATCCATGACATAAAGGGTATCGCCGCCATCGGTATAGACCGGGTCATAGAGGCTGACCGGGCTTTGGATGGCATCGAGGGCATAGAGAATCTCTTCCTCTGTAAGACCGCTTGCATGGGCAATCTCCGGGAGTGTCGGTTCCTTGAAAGAATTTTTGGAGAGGAGTTCTTTCGTGTGGATCGCCTTGTAGGCGGTATCGCGGAGGGAGCGGCTGACGCGGATGGAGTTGTTGTCGCGGAGATAGCGCCGGATCTCGCCGATGATCATCGGTACCGCATAAGTCGAGAATTTCACTCCCATATTCGGGTTGAAGTTGTCAATGGATTTGATCAGCCCGATACATCCGATCTGGAACAGATCGTCTACATTTTCATTGTTTCCGGAAAAACGCCTGATGACGCTTAAGACGAGCCGGAGATTTCCTTTGATATATGTCTCACGGGCAACAGGGTCCCCTTTCTGAATACGTTCGAACAGTTGTTCTTTTTCTTTCTCTTTTAAAACAGGCAGTTTGGCGGTGTTGACGCCGCAGATTTCAACTTTATAGGCAGCCATGGCAGATCCTCCAAATTATTTTACAGGCAATTGCGGAACTCGAATTTACGCGGTGGAGATTGTGCGCAACCCAATACAGGTTTTCAACGAGTTCCACAATTGTCTGAGATTTATATAAGAGGAGGATGCGGTTTTTCGGGGAAAATTATGCAGGAAAAAAATTCCGGAAAGGCTGTTGGTGGCACATGTTGGAGGAAGCTTCATATATCATATAGTAGAATAGGATGGAGAGACGGAGGCGGAACGGTTGATCACATTAAAAAAGTATCACGGACTTGGAAATGATTACCTGATCTATGATCCGAACGTCAATGAGGAAATGCTGTCAGAGCGGCAGGTACAGCTTTTGTGCAGGAGAAATATTGGGGTCGGGGCAGACGGGATTTTGTATGGACCTTTCTTTGCGGATGGGGGAATCACGATGCGTATTTTTAACCCGGATGGCAGCGAGGCAGAGCGGAGTGGGAACGGGATCCGGATTTTTTCAAAATATTTGAAAGATGCCGGGTATGTGAAAGGGCAGATGTACGCACTTACTACGAAGGCGGGGACGGTACAGGTGGAATTTTTAGAGCAGGACGGGACACAGATGAAGGTGGACATGGGATATGCGGGATTTGGCGCGGATGTGGTGGATGCGGATGGCTTAGACGGCGAGATGGTGAATGAGGCGGTCTTTTTCTGTGATAATTTCTATAATATCACCTGTGTATCTATGGGAAATCCGAACTGCGTGATTCTGATGGAGGAGATCAGCAGGAAAAAGGCGATGCAGTTAGGTCCTTATGTGGAGCATTCGAAATATTTTCCGAACCGGATTAACATGCAACTGTGCCGGGTGGAGAACAGAGAGCGGATCTGGATCGAGATCTATGAGAGAGGGGCAGGCTATACATTTGCGTCCGGGACAGGAGCATGTGCGGCGGCTGCGGCCTGTCACAGGATGGGGCTTGTGGATGACCATGTCACGGTACAGATGCAGGGCGGTACGCTGCTTGTGGAATTCGGAGAGGACGGGCGGATTTTTATGACAGGACCGGTGTGCTATATCGGAAGCATTACACTAGCAGAGCATTTTTTTGCGTAAAGAGTGATCAGGGCTTGCAATCCTGCAGAAAATGTGATAATTTAGATACCGCTGTGCAGACAGCATTTTTTACGTCAGTTCGAAACCTTCCTGACGGAAAACAAAACTAAAGGAGAATAGAATATGAGGAACAAGAAAGTATTATTTATCACCCAGGCGGCGGTCATTGCGGCAATTTATGTGGTATTGACCATTTTTATCAGCGCGTTCAATCTGGCATCCGGTGCCATTCAGGTGCGCGTGTCCGAGGCACTTACGGTGCTGCCATTCTTCACACCGGCAGCGATCCCGGGACTTGCGATCGGCTGTTTCCTAAGCAATCTGATCACGGGAGCAGCAGTGTATGATGTTGTATTCGGAAGCCTTGCCACGTTACTTGGAGCAGTCGGAACTTATCTTTTACGCGGGCACAAGTTTTTATGTACGCTTCCACCGGTCATTGCAAATATGGTGATTATTCCGTTCGTACTGCGCTACGGTTACGGACTTGTCATGGAAGTGGGCGGACACGATGTGGCGATTCCATTTTATATGCTGACAGTCGGGGCAGGGGAAGTTATCTGCTGCTGTATCATGGGATACATCCTGTTGAATGTCCTGAATAAGTACAGAAATGTGATTTTCAAAAACGAAGACTAAAAGCCAACAGGAAAAGCTGTGGGAAAAATAGAAGCAGAAGGTTCAAAAAGCTGTGCGGAAGAAGCCGTGCAGCTTTTTTTGTGAGAAATAATATTGACATTACACTTGTAAAAATTTACAATAAAAGAAATGTTTACGATAAAAAGGATAGGGTTGACGAAGTGGGGGAAGCCCTGGTTACGATATGAAAAAAAAGGATTTGAAGCATTTGAGCAGAAGGGAGCTGGTCGATCTCATCTGCGAGATGGAGAAGACCAATCTTTTAGTGGATGTTCAGGCGCTTGAGGAGGCAAAGAAGGAACAGAGAAGGCTGAAGGACAGATCAGCTTACCGGCAGACCTTCCGGGGGACGGTCGCGGTATTGCTTGTGGCAGCGGCTGTTGCGGTTCTTGTGGCAACACTGTGGATGCCGGTTTTACAGATTTATGGTGCTTCCATGTCACCGACCTTAGAGGCAGGACAGATCGTGATTTCCGTGAAGAGCGATCAGTTAAAGACAGGACAGATCGTCGCATTCTGGCAGGGAAATAAGCTTTTGATCAAGCGCGTGATCGCAGGTCCCGGACAGTGGGTGGATATCGACGAGAACGGAGTCGTAACCGTGGACGGGCAGACACTGGATGAGCCTTATCTGAATAGACAGGCATTGGGGAATTGTGATATCGAACTTCCACACCAGGTGGCGGAGACACACTGGTTTCTGATGGGAGATAACAGAGATACATCCGTTGATTCGAGAACAGCATCTATTGGGGATATTTCGATGGATCAGATCGAAGGACAGATCGTATTTCGCATCTGGCCACTGGATCAGATGGGCAGATTGGATCAATAGATTTACAAAGTATCAAGGGGAGAGACTGGACATACGAGGCATCTGATATATTCTGAAATAAAGAAGGTAACGATGTGCAGAATGTAGGAACAGATTTTATTAAAAGAATATTAAAGGATAAAGTGCGTCTGAGAAGGTGGAAGAAGAGATTACTGTGTCTTTCCTGCGTAGTCGTTTTCTGTACGGTGTATGCACTGATTCTTCCGGCATTGACGTTAGAGAGTAAGACGGTATGCGGTCAGAAGGAGCACGTCCATACAGAAGCATGCTGCTCGGAGAAAGGACAGCTCATCTGTGGCATGGCAGAACACGTCCATACAGAGGCATGCTTTGCAAAGGATCCGTCTCCGACGGATGCACTGCAGGAGAACCAGGATGAAAGTCTGGCATCCGGAACTACGGCTGGTGACACCAAAGCGGACGGAGTGGAAAATACAGGCAGTGGAGTTGCCGGAGTAAGCGGAACAGAAGGTGCAGGCAGCGGAGATATCGTTGAGAGCGGAACAGGAGATGCAGGCAGCGGAGATATCGGCGAGAGCGGAACAGAAGGTACAGACAGCGGAGATATCGGCGAGAACGGAACAGAAGGTACAGGCAGCGGAGATATCGGCGAGAGCGGAACAGAAAGTACAGATATCGGACAGAACGGAACGAAAGATGCGGGTACCGGGTCAGGTAAGACAGAAATTGCCGGGGAAGCATCGGATATGGAAGAGAGGATCGGACTGCTGGCGGAGGATGAGGACGAAGAGGATGAAGCTGCGGTAAGTCCCGCGGCAGCAGCTTCAGATGGACTGGATCTGAGTGATACAACGAATCGCCAATATGTGGACAAAATTAAGCTGTATTATAAAGACAGCACCGATGCATGGCAGCAGCTGAATGCATCTGGAAATCCGGAAATCCCGGCGGATTCCGGAATCAAGCTGGATATTTGGTATAAGGATATCCCGATTTCGAAACTGATGGAGGATTATGGCAGTACGCTGACATATTCTATTCCGGCACACCTTCGCAATATGACAGCGAACGGCAGTATTATGGATGGCTCCACAAAGGTCGGAACGGTGACTGTTGAGGACGGAAAGCTGGTTGTCAGGTTTGAAGAGTCGTATCTGCAGAAGCAGCTGGATGCGAAGCAGACTACAATATCGGGCAATTTTTATGCAGAAGGTGAGATCGTTCTAAAGGACGCAGCTGAGAACGGAAAAATAACAGTATCGACTGCTGACAAGCAGTTTGAACTGAATGTGGGGCAGGATGCAGTCGCCAAGTACGGGCAGGTAACTGTCGATAAGACGTGCCAGAGCACGAATGTGATTGTCGGAGCAGACGGCAGCTATTATATTGCTTATAACATCAAGGTGACGGCAGGGGCGGATGGATGTTCGGATGTCTCTGTGGTCGATACGCTGACAAGTGGTTCAGAGCGTGTGGATTCTTACGCAGAGATCACAACGACAGCAACAACACTTAAAGCTTCCCCAAGTGGACTGCAGCCGTATGAGACAATTGAAGGTGGAACAACAGCAACAGCGCATGGAAGCATATATTATGGAACCACACCTGCGGATGAATCTATTCCGGAACAGGGTACAGCAAGTTCTGCACCGGGCAGCCTGGTCTGGAAGCCGGGTGATCTTGCACGGAATGAGAGCAGGACACTTACCTATTATGTGAAGCTGAAGGATAAGGTCCCTCTGAATACCGGGGCCATTCAGAATCAGGCAAAGGTGTTCTCTAAGACATATAAAAGAGTAGTAGATCATGCATCTTTTGAGCCGAAGATCGATTATGATATGAAAAAGAACGGTGTGGGAGATGTTGTACGGAATGCGGATGGAACATATACGATCAGGTACAAAATCGAGTTTACCCTTAAGAATAGCAATTACCCATTAAAGGATTTTTGCTTTATTGATCGGCTGAACTATACAGATCAGTTTCATACAGCTTCAGAGGCACTGCCTTATATAGGTTATGATACAGGCTCGATTGAACTGTATAAAAAGGGAACAGGAGAAGCTGACTACACAAAAATAGATGCAGCAAAGTACACTACGAGCTGGACTTCCGATGGAAATACATATGATACGGACTGGACAAAGCCTGATTCAACCCCAAATGGATTTAAGATCACCGGCACAACAGAAAACCCGATCACCGTAAATCCGGGGGATTCTTATTATGCAACGTATACGATGACCGTAAAACCGGAAGCTCTGGCAGCGGTCAAGGCAGATAAATTGAATGTAATAAACCGTTACCTTACATGGGCATCCAATGCCAGAAATGAAGTGGATGACGCCTTTTTAAACAAAGTATACAATAATAAGTTTGAAGTTGGCGATTATAACTGGGTTGATAAAGAGGTGAAAACAGGAACAACAACTGACGAGACAGTTCCTATGGAAGGGGGTCGATACAATTATAACAGGGACAGCCATTCAGTGACGGAAGAGACTGAGCCAGCAGCTTCCTTCACAGTACCTGCCGGAAGCTATCAGTACACCGTGAATGTCAATCAGACATTCGGAGAATGGGATGCAACCCAGGTTGCCATTGCAGATACCTTAAAGTCAGACAAGATGCAATATACCGGGTATGTTAAGGTGGAAGCCTGTAAGTTTGATGCAACAAGTAATGATTATGTTGCAGAGGAAACAAAATGGGTAAAGGTCGACGGGTTACAATCCTTTACACTAAAGCCATCGGATCTTGGGTGGAAAGATGAGAATTATGCTTATAAACTCACTTATTATGCAAAACCAATAGACAACACGTTCAGTTCAACCACTGTAACCAATAGAGTGGAACTGAATGGAACTGTGCAAAAAGATGGAAATGTATTTCCTGTTAATGGAATATCCAAAGAAACTACGATAACTGTTTCCGGTAGTTTTAAGATGGATGTGAAAAAGACCGCCTGGTATTATGAAGATCCAAAAGAGGGAGCAACAACCTGGAAGAATGGAAAGCTTTACTGGGCGATCGAGGTGAGTGGAACTGCAATATTAGAGAACACCTGTTTTCAGGATTATATCTCAAAAGATAAAGGGCTTCAGGACTCTTTCCTGCATTCGGATTCGTTAGCGGGCATTTATCGTGGAAAACTGCCGGACGGTAAGACACTTGCAGACTATAAAAGCCTGGAAGAGCTCAAAAAGGCTGGCCTTACTGATGTGAAAGATAAATTTACAAGTCCTTCATTTGAAAATAGTAAAAGCTTTCCAGATACTGATAATTATAGCGAATTGACGGTACAGGCGAACGAGCGGATCAAACTGGGCGAAGAAGAAAGCTTATACATTATCATTTGCAGCGAACCGGAAAGCTTACCGGCTTATCGAGGAGATTATACATATAGAAACCATATTAAAACAAGTGATAATGGTACAGCCTGGACCGAGCAGAACAGTGCGGATGCACATCTGTACGGCGGAGCGGACATCTTAAAAGAACTTGGACAGACCTTTACTTACGATGGAACGACGGTAAAAAGCAGCAATGACGGAAGAGATGAGGGTGATAACAGCAGAATTGCGAAAGAGTTATTGAAGAGTCCCGGTCAGTATGCATCCTGGGTATTTAAGGTAAATTATGCCGGAAACATGTCCGGAACGTATCGGGTATTAGAAAACATTCCGAAGGGAATGGAACTTGCATATATCCGTATCAAATGGGTGGGAACAAAGCAGAATTTTACTGAAATGAATTCAAACGAAATAACAGGCCTGGATCCGAAGTGGGAGAAAAAAGAGGTTACAGCCGCGACAGATAATGGATGGAGTAAGACAACCACCTATTATGTCAAAGGCAATCAGGCATTAATCGAGCTTGGTAATTTCAAGGCGGGAAAGGAAAGAGATGATTATTCTGTTGATGTGCAGGTCGTATGCAGGGTGACAGACAAAGAGATACTGCTCGGAGGACAGACAAAGAACTTTGAGAATAAAGTTACACTTCAGAAATCAAATGGCAAGGAGATCACGACAGCGACAGCACCTGCAGAGATCCCACCGCAGAAGATAGAGAAATCATTCGAAGCGCACAATGAAACGATCACCTTTACGATCAAAGCAAATCAGCTCGGACAGGCACTTCCAACAGTGGCAGGAACGAAGCTGAAGCTGATCGATAAGCTGAGTCCTTCATTAAGACTGGATACGACAAGCATCAAAGTGGTCAATTCTCAAAATACAGCGGAGGATCTTACGGATCAATGTAAGGCTTCCTTACCAGAGGACAATACATTAGAGATCGAGATCCCGCATGACAAACCGGTTACGATCACGT
Source organism: uncultured Roseburia sp. (assembly GCA_934320555.1). Classification (GTDB taxonomy): domain Bacteria; phylum Bacillota; class Clostridia; order Lachnospirales; family Lachnospiraceae; genus Roseburia. The sequence continues at coordinate 1,698 of CAKRFH010000040.1, read as the reverse complement.
ACAATGCCATGATCAACGCGCCGCCGAAAACGGAAGTATCATTTTCCAATACGGTTTATTGGGAAACCTATACTCCTGATGACGGAACGAAGGTGGAACAGTCCAATTATACTTATGAAGCCGGCGGGTCGGTGTCAACCGGTACGAGCATTACGCTAAAGATTATAAAAACGGATCAGAACAATTTGACAAAGAAATTGTCCGGTGCAGAGTTTAAAGTAGTTGAATGTGTAAGAGATAAGACAACCGGTGAGATCACAGTAAAAACTGATAGTAAAGAATGGACAGGAACGACTGGCGCGGATGGAACTGTAACATTAGGAAGAGGTGATCAGTCAGGTTCTGTTATGAAGTACAATACGATCTATAAAGTGACAGAGACAAAGGCACCGGTTGGTTATGTGCTGGAAAGTAAAGAAATATATATCATGGTTCCAAAGAAAGACAACGATGCAACAGATTATTCGGATGAAGTGAAAGCATGTATAAAGGATCCTAAGATCCAGAAACAGTACGAATCTACGTTCCAATTATCTGTCAGCAATCACAAGGGAGAGATCAACGTAACAAAGGCATTTAAAAATGCCGGGAGCGGTGATGCAAGCCCGGTCAGCGGAAGCTATAAGTTCGGTCTATATGAAAATGAAGATGGAACTAATGGAAGCGGACCGTCAGGCAAGAGTGAGGAACCACTCCAGACAGTCACCATTACTTACAATGCAGGAGAGACAGAGACAAAAACAGCAAAATTTGTCGATCTTGAGTTGAACAGGATCTATTATGTCTTTGAATTGGATGATGAAGGAAAGCCGATCAAAGATCCTGCCGCAGTTGCTGTGGTAAATGGTATGGAGTACTTTACATCTTATAAAACCAATACTGCAAGTTCATCGGTATCGAACAGTGCAGTAAGTGGAGACACGGTAACGGTTACCAACCAAAGCCGTGTGAAAGAACTGCCTTCCACAGGTGGTTATGGAGTTCTTATTTACAGGCTGGCAGGCGCGATATGCATCTTCTTCGCAGGTCTGCTATTACTGAAAAATAAATTGCAACAGAAGTGAGAGTGCTTGCCCTCAGATTTTTTTTTGGGGGGGGGGCAGAGAAGAAAAAAGGAAAAAGGAAAAGGGAAAACAAAAATGAGATTCATGAAAAGAATTGCCGCCATAATGCTCTCAGTGGTGATGGTATTGGGAATGAGCAGCGTAGCTAGTGCAACGAATGCATCTGCAAATTCGGGAACATCAGCGACTACCAGAGGAAAGATTACGATTACCAATGCGATACCGGAACAGACTTATACGATTTATAGGATTCTGGAGCTGGAGAGTTATAGTCATGATGGAAAAACACCGGAAAATGGAAATTATGCATATAAGGTTGCAAGTGAATGGAAGAATTTTATAGGTTCATCTGGGGAAGGAAATCAATATTTACAAAGTGATGCCAGTGGTTATGTGACATGGAAGGGTGAAACTACTGAGGCAAGATATGCTGAATTTGCGAAGAAGGCGCTGGAATATGCAACATCTACACCAGCAATGGGAAATGCCGGTACAATAAATGCGCCAGCAGCCACAACAGAATCAGACACCGTAACGGTAGTATTTGATGATCTTGACCTTGGTTATTATCTTGTAGAATCCAGTACAGGTGCACTCTGTTCTTTAACTACAACAAATAATCAGGTAAGTATCA
>CAKRFH010000039.1:0-24605 GCA_934320555.1 uncultured Roseburia sp. | reverse complement strand
GTCCTTAGCGACCGTATTTTGGTCGCTTAGTACCGCTGCGAGCGACACGTAGCGAGAGCGTGTCTTCGTTGCTTTCGGTCATTGCTCACAATCTTCACCAGGTAGAGCTGAGTTTCGCAAGTATGAAAGAGGTCTTAAATGAGTATTTTGAATGTAGAGCACCTGACACACGGATTTGGTGATAGGGCAATTTTTAACGATGTGTCCTTCCGCCTGCTAAAAGGGGAACACATCGGGTTAGTAGGAGCAAACGGAGAAGGAAAATCCACCTTCATGAACATCGTGACCGGAAAGCTGATGCCGGATGAGGGAAAAGTGGAATGGTCGAAAAATGTCCGGGTGGGTTATCTGGACCAGCATTCCACACTGACAAAAGGCATGACCATTGAGAGCGTGTTAAAGTCTGCATTTGCATGGCTTTTTGCATTGGAAGAGAAAATGAACCAGATCTGTGACCAGTTAGGGGATGCAGACCCGGATGCCATGGACGCAATGATGGAGGAACTCGGTGTGATCCAGGATACACTGACAATCCATGATTTCTATATTATTGACTCTAAAGTGGAGGAGGTGGCGAGGGCATTAGGACTCTTAGACCTTGGATTAGAGCATGATGTCACAGATTTAAGCGGAGGGCAGCGTATGAAGGTGCTCCTTGCAAAGCTCCTGTTAGAGAAGCCGGACATCCTGCTTTTAGACGAGCCGACGAACTACCTCGATGCAGAGCATATCGCGTGGCTGAAACGCTATCTGCTGGATTATGAGAATGCGTTTATCCTTATTTCCCATGACATTCCGTTCTTAAATGAGGTTGTCAATATTATTTATCATATGGAAAATCAGCGCTTAGACCGTTATGTTGGCAACTATGACAAGTTCCAGGAAGTCTACGAGGTGAAAAAATCCCAGCTGGAGGCAGCTTATCGCAAACAGCAGCAGGAGATCAGTGAGTTAAAAGATTTCGTTGCGAGAAACAAGGCAAGGGTTGCCACGAGAAATATGGCGATGTCCCGCCAGAAGAAGTTGGACAAGATGGATGTCATCGAGTTAGCCGCAGAGAGACCAAAGCCAGAATTTAACTTCAAGCTCGGAAGAACACCGGGAAAATATATTTTCGAGACCAAAGACCTTGTGATCGGTTACGATGAGCCGTTGTCAAAACCACTCAATATTTCCATGGAGCGCGGACACAAGATCGCGTTAGTCGGTGCAAACGGAATCGGAAAGACGACTCTCTTAAAGAGTATCCTCGGTCTGATCCCATCCCTGAAAGGTTCGGTAGAGCTTGGTGAGAATTTAGAGATCGGCTACTTCGAGCAGGAAATCAAGGGTGAAAATAAGAACACCTGTATCGAGGAGATCTGGGAGGAGTTTCCGTCCTTCAGCCAGTACGAGGTGCGTTCCGCCCTTGCAAAATGCGGTCTGACGACAAAGCATATCGAAAGCCTGGTGCGCGTTTTAAGCGGAGGCGAGCAGGCGAAAGTACGTCTTTGCAAGCTGATCAATAAATCGACAAATGTCCTGCTATTGGACGAGCCGACTAACCATCTGGATGTGGATGCGAAGGACGAGCTAAAGCGCGCATTACAGGAGTACCGCGGAAGCATCCTCTTAATCTGCCATGAACCGGAGTTCTATCAGGATATTGTAAATGAGGTGTGGGACTGCTCGAAGTGGACAACGAAGATCTTCTAGGAGTGAAGAAGGAAAAGAAAGAAAAGACAGCAAGGGAAGCGTTGGTGATTCCCCAGCTGTCTTTTTGCGGTTTTTTTGCAAAAATGTCTTAGGATAAAAGACAAAATGAAAATTATAATATTTAATTGAATTTCACAATCATTATTTGCGGGAAAATGTTATGTTACAGGAAGGGAGAGGAAGGAGAGGCATAAATTGAAGGAGATTAATTTATTGTCGAGGGGTATTTTTAATAAGAGCTTTATGGACAGCAGAGTTACAAGCAGAACGGTCACGAAGAAGGAACTGATTCTTGGACATCTGATCGGTCCTCTTGGGCTGATTTTTGTTGTCAATACCATTGCAGCCCTGGTGGAAAAATTTTTCACCCAACAGGTTGGCGCCATGTATAGTACGGACAATGTCGTGGCGGTTCAGGTCATGGGTGCAAAATACGAGGTATTGATGACTGTGACCAAGATTTTGGGAGTATTTGTCGGGTTATTAAATTCCTGGCTGATCTCACATACACATACGAGGCATGGAAGACTCAGACCGTGGTATCTGATCTTCGGATTTCTCTCAATCGCGATCGGATTTTTGATTTTCCTGTTTCCGGGAACTACATTAGGGGAGAACTATTGGTATTATTTTTTCACGCTTGTGATCTGCTATAATACGATCGGAAGTTCTTACTTCTATCTGTTCCGTGATACGATTGTTTCCCTGACGACGCGTGTACCATCGGAAAAGGCAAGGCTTGCCTTTGTACGGAAAGTGTCATGGACACTGATTTCCGGAATCATTATCGGCATGCTGGTAAACAGTCTGGTATTGCCATTATGGCTGGAGAAAGACATTAACGGATATGCAATTTTAATGGTTACGTTATCAGCGGTGGCAATCCCATTGCTTCTTTTGGAATATTACTATACAAAAGAGCGTGTCATGGATGATATCGCATTGGAAAACGGCGAAGAAAATGAAAATAAGATTCCGTTAAAAGATCAGGTAAGGGCATTTTTGACAAATAAGAACTTTATCCTTCTATTTATCCTGACTACGGTCGGCGGGATTGTAGATAACTTTAAGGGCGGGAATGTGCAGTATTTTTATATCAAATTTCTACTTGGCGGAGCGTCAAACTGGGGAATGTATACGATTTATCAGGTTGTCGCCGGGGCACCGATGGGAATCGGGGCGGTTGTAATCTACCCACTGGCCAAAAAGTTTGGTATTAAACGTATTACGATTGGGGGGTACGCCATGGTGCTTGCCGGAAGTATTTTAGGGCTTTTACAGCCGGCTAATATTACGGTTGCCCTGGCTGCCGGGTTTCTGCGTAATATGGGAATGATCCCGAATGCCTACATTTTCATCACACTGTTATATTATGCATACGATGAGATAGAATATAAGACGGGATACCGTCTGGAAGGACTGCTTGGAATTGCAATCCTGACTGCTTTGCAAAGTGCAATCTATGCACCGTTTGCGGGCGGATATGAAGCCAGCATTTTGAAGCTTGGATTTGTGGATATGGACGGTGTCATACCCGGCGATTCGGTGATCCACTTCATGGCGCTTGCCTTTTATGTATTTGATATCGTTTTAGCGGCAGCATATCTGGTATTGCTTCCGTTTGTGGATGTGGAGAAAAAGATTCCTGAAATCAGTGAGGAGTTATTAAACAGAAAGAAACAGGCAGTGCTTGCAGCGGGCGGGGAATGGATTGACCCGGAGGAGCAGAAGCGGCTCGAACAGGAAGAGGCGGAAGCCGAAAGAGAACAGTACCGGATTCTGGATCTGAAAGCAAGATGTGAGAAAAAATGTCTTGATTTTGATACCGAAAATCAGAAATATTTAGAAAAACAGAAGAAAAAAGAAGAGAAAAAGAGACACAGAAAATAGCAGAAAAAATTGCAGGGCACTTTTATGAAGTGCTCTGCATTTTTTTTCGGTATTGCAAAGGTGTCATCTGAAATTTTTTCTTAAAAGCATTCTGAAAATAACTCTGGCTGGAGTAGCAGAGGTAATTACTGATCTCCGTCAGCGACATGGAGGAATAGACAAGAAGGCTTTTGGCTTCCTCTAATTTGCAGCGGGCAATATAGGCACCCGGAGAGATGCCAAGTTCCCTGCGGAAACAGTTTGTGACATAAGAGGCACTGCGGCTAATTGTTTCTGCTACATCTGTTACCGTGATATTGTCATTGACGTGGCTGCGGATAAAGTTCATACAGTTAAAAACGTCCGCGGATACGCCAAACGGGATCTGGACTTTTCCGGAAAGCTGGCAGAACTTGACCAGCATGTTATAGCGCAGGGTTTCGATTTCGCTGACAGATTGTAAAGATTCACATTCCTGTACATACTGTCCCATGAGCTCGAAGGCAACGTCGGTCGGGACACCGCCCGGAATAGCGCCGATCATGACGATATTGGTAATTGCGCTGATAAAGTTATTTTTTGCCTGGCGCAGCGGAGATTTGGCAAGTGGCTGCATGAGCAAATTTAAAGGGACGTTTTTCAGATAAGTTTCCAGTTCCTCTGTATGCCCTTTTTTAACGATTTCATACAATTGCAATTCATTTGAATAGGTATTCAGATATTCTTTCGGGTTTGTTCCGATTCCTGCCATAGTTCCGATTTCCATAGCATCAGCATCCGGCGTGTAATTCGGAAAAAAATGGGAGAGGTCACACAACTCCTGATTGAGTATCTGGTGGAACAGAATCAGATGCTTGGCGAGCTGTAAATGGCTGAGCCGTGGGATTGCACAGAGAAAATCGATGATCTTATCCTTCTCGGATACGGGTATTTTATTTTCGCGGAGAAAACTGTTTGCAACTTCAGGAGTTATCTCTGTTTCAAACACAGGTCCCGCCACAACAGAAAGCTGTGTGCCATTAATCCTTACGATCCCGTATTCCACAGAGGGATCATAGTGGCTGAAGCAGGGACAGCCCGGAAGTTCATCCGGGACAGTATAGTCGCTGTACTGTGGACAGCCGGTTACAGTCTGAATGGAAGAGTATAATATTTTTTTATGATCCAGTAAATTTAAGGGGATTCCTGTTGCCGAAAAATAGTTGCTGCAAAAACTGATATAGTCCATATGCTGATTCCTCTTTTTTTCAATAATGTCAGTATGATTTTATAACAAAAAAATGAAAAATACAATATGAAAGTGAAAAACGCAATAACAGAAGGGGAAGATATGGTAATCTGATTATACAACAAAGAAATGAAATGCGCGCAAAGGTTTCTATTACAAATCAGGAGGCTTTTATGAAAGGAAGAACTGGAAGAAGAATACTGGCAGCTGCGATGGCAGCGGCTATGACCGCAGGTGTATTGACGGGATGTGGACAGTCTGATGGTGGAAAAGGAGAGCAGGAAGCAGATCATTTTTCCATGTGGATTTATCAGACGGATGGAGCTGGAACCTATTATACAGACTATAATGATGCAGCGGCAGTGCAGTACATCGAAGCACAGACATGGGATACAGAGAATGGAGGAATCGGAGAGGGAAAAAGTCTGGATTTTGATTTCCTCGTGCCGGTAGCAGGCTCAGAGACCGATAACTTTAACACACTGATCTCTACCGGAGATTATCCGGAGCTGTTAGACCTTGCTGCCACAACGCAAAATGCGGTATCCATGGTGGAAGATGGCATTTTAATGGAAATTACAGACTATGTGGAACAATATATGCCACATTATGTTGCATATCTCGATGAGCATCCGGAACTGAAAGTGTTATGTACCACAACAGATGACGAAGGCAAGACCCATTATTATCAGATCTGCCAGATCGGTGATTCCGCAAGAAATCCATGGCAGGGATATATGTACCGCCGCGACTGGCTTGTAAAATATGCAGAACCTACCGAGTATGTGTGGGATTGGGACAGCGATGTGGTAAAGACGGAAGGACATCCGGAAGTAACACCGTTGTCGGAAGCAGTAAGCGAGAACAATTTAAACGGATGGAAGAAGAATGAAGTGACATCTTTTGTTGCAGAACCAGGAGAGAATCCGGATAACACTTATACAGACAATGTTATTTTCCCAAGTGGTACAGGAGATCCGCTGACGATCAGTGACTGGGAGTGGATGTTTGAAGCATATGACAAAGCGATTGCGGAAAGAGGCTGGGATGATGCCTATGGCATATCCATTTCATATGCTGGCAATACCTATCTGGGAGATCTTGTTTCTTCCTTCGGCGGCGGTAACGGATCTTATTACCTTAATCAGGATGAAACCGTAGAGTATGATGGAACATCTGATAATTTTAAAACCTATACCGAATGTATGAAAAACTGGTATGACAAGGGATGGCTGGACAAACAGTTCTATACCAGAACAGACCTTTTCTATATGATCAATTCCGCAGGAGTCAGCCAGGGTAAAGTTGGTATCTGGTCCGGATATTACGGAGCTTCTCTGGGAACTGTGATCCGTGCAACCTGTATGGATGAAAGCGATATGCAGGATGCCTTTGTCATGGCGGCACCACTTCCGGTGAATGATACATATGGCGGCGAAGAACAGAAATATAAAGATCCGGACTGTATGTATCATGACAGCAGAATTACTGCAAGACTTGGTGTGACAACGAAATGTGAAGGAAAAGATCTCGCAACACTGTTCACATTCTTTGACTGGACTTATACCGAGGAAGGCGCAGAGACAGTATGCCTGGGACTGTCAGAAAAACAGGTAAATGAGACGGATCTTGATCCAAATCTTTATGAGGAATACGGATATAAGGGAAGCTATGAAAAGATAACAGATGAAAACGGGAAAATAGTTTACAAATCCCTGTTAAAGCCTGGCGAGGCTCTTGGTGGAGCTGTGACTGCATCCAGAATGTGCCTGGGCATCCAGATGTACGGTAATGGAGGGGATTACTCCATCGACAAAGGAACACCGGAAATAGAAGCGAAGGCTTACAAGCTGTGGATCAAATATGAAGATACCGGAAGTGCGACAGATTATAAATCCCTGTTAGGCCCGGAAGCTTCCCAGCAGTGGAGTACAACATTTACGAAAGTAAATGATGCGGTCAGCCAGAATCTTCCGAAAGTCATCACTGGGGAGAAAACCTGGGAAGACTATGTGAGTGCAGTGGAAGCAACAGATCCGGGCAGTATATGTGGACTGTTACAGGATCAGTTAGACAAGGCAAAATAAAAAGCGATTACATGATAAGGTATCAAAAGGTCGCCATACCTGTATGGCGGCCTTTTCGTACCACAAATATCAGAAAATGGAGAGAAAACCGGAATGAAAAAACATATAAAACTTTCTAAGACACAGGTGAATCATGGAGTATTGGATTTCTCTTATTTGTTGGATGCACCTGCCGGGAAGCATGGCTTTTTGCAGGTGAAAAAAGACCATTTCTACTTTGAAGATGGAACGAGAGCCCGATTTCTGGGATTTAATATAGCGGCAAGATCCAACACACCGAGCCATGAACTGGCAGAGAAACTTGCCGATCATTTTGCAGGCATGGGGGTGAATATGATCCGTATGCATGCAGCAGATGCCCCAATCGGGGAAGAAGAGTGCACTTGGAGCAGCTGTAAGGAAGCACCACTGTTAAAATATACAGAGGGAAGCACGATAGAGTTCAATCCGGAAGGATTAGAACGTTTTGATTATCTGGCTGCAAAGTTAAAAGAAAAAGGAATTTATCTGCATTTTGACCTTCTGATCGCAAGACAGTTTCTGGCGGGAGATGGACTGGAATATCCGGGAGATATGGTGCCGTGTATCAAATGTTTTCCAATGTTTAATGAGCGGCTGATAGAGCTGCAAAGAGATTATGCAAAAAAATTCTTATGCCACGTCAATCCGTACACAGGACTTGCTTATAAAGATGATCCAGCGGTTGCGGTTGTGCAGATGAATAATGAGGACTCTGCGATCAAGGGGATTGATGAAGTGGATTGCAATCCACAGTTAGTGCCTTATATGGAAGAGGTACAGAGAAGGTTCAATCATTTCCTGCTTATGAAATATGACAGCCGTGAGAAGCTTGCAAAGGCATGGACAAGTAATGGAATGTGCGCGTTGGGGGAGGATGAGAACCCGTCAGAAAATACGGTCCGTATGGTGCGCGGCTCTTTTTACCAGCCAATAAATAATTCCTGGGAGGACTGGAATGGGACCGTCAGTCCGGCAAGGTATGCAGATTATATGGAATTCGGGGCATGGTCGAACCGGAGATTTTACCGCGAATACAAGAATTATCTGATCTCCCTTGGAGTAAAAGTGCCAATCGCAACCAGTAACCTTGTGACCGGGGCAGCAGATATCTATGGGCATCTGGACGGTGATTTCATGGAAAACAATACCTATTTCAATCATCCGATCCTGCCGGTAATAGATGGAAACTTCATGGTGGCAAATCCGTCAGAAAGTGTTTCTGTAAATCCGCTGACAGTACAGAAATATATCGGACAGATGGCGACGACACTCGTATCTTTAGGATCTGTGTCCTGTGTGGAGGGAAAACCATTTATGATCACGGAATGGAATGATTATGGAATGTATCCGTTCCGCAATGCCTCTTTTGTGCAGATGGCTGCCTATGCGTGCTTAAATGACTGGGATGGGCTTATTTTGTATAACCATCATACGTCCGATAAGGATAACCAGCCGGATGATGAGATTCATGATGTGTTTGACTGCTATAATGATCCGGCAGTTATGTGCCAGTGGGGATTTATGGCCAACCTGTTTTTAAGGGGGCTTGTTGCAAAGAGCAATGTGAAAGTGGAACAGGTTTATTCCATGGAAGATATCGAAACACTTCCGAACTGGTATGGCATGATCCATACCATTGCTCCGTATATTACAGGTCTCAGGTCGTCCTTTATCGAAAGTGGACACAAATATTGTGGGGGTGCGGATGTGACTGTCAATGCGGGATATTTTAATACGGCCGATCTCTCCGATGCAGCACATTCTGTAAACTTTGCATGGTCAGAGGAAAGGGATGCGTTCCGCAGATTTCCGGATCCGGACAGACTGAACCGGATTGCGGACGGAAAGCTTTCAGAAGATGCGAAGTTCTGCTTGGACGATCGAAAACTGGTGATCAGGGATATACGCTCTATAGCGGGAATGGGAGATTATACAGAGTTTGCAGAGCTCTTTTGCCAGGCGCTGAGAAAATGGGGCGTGATACCGGAACAGACAGGAATTGTAGATGGAAAAATAATCTCTGCAACGGGAGAGATCTGCTTTGACCCGGATCATGCAAGATTTGAGATCCACACCCCATATATAAGTTATTTCTGCGGGACACCGGAAAGACGAATGAAACTGGAGCAAAGAGTTTGTGTGTCTGCCGAAAATGACAGGATCGCGGTATCCATGATGCCATGCGGAAAGGAGAAGACAAAACTTGCGGATGCAAAAGAGTTCGTTCTCTCTGCCTTTGGCAGATGCGGAAATGATGATAATATTTTCACAGACGGACCGGAATACATGCCGGGTATTAAGATGAAGTGCATCAAAATGAACGGAAAACTGTATGCAGAGACACTCGAAGGAAGCATGGAAGTGAAAGCAGAGAAAAAGGCGGTTCTGGAAATTCTTGATACAGAGGGAAACGTTTTAAAGACGATGGAGCAGGCTTCAGGAAACGGCATTGCAACATTTGAGCTGGATGGAAATACGGCAGGTATCTTCTACCATCTGACCCTTGATTAGAAAGCAGGATAAGTAATATGGAAAAAAAGATCTATGAATTTACCGGGGACGAAAAGGCATGTGTGATCTATCAGCCGAAGCTGCCGCGATATTGGTTCAACTATTTATGGAGTGAGAATGGTTATTGTGCACAGGTTTCACAGAACGGCCACGGGAAGAGTTATTATCTGAACGAAAAAGCCGATATGTGCATGTTAAACAATAATGATGCCCGTTATGTCTATATCAGGGATGAGGAGAGCATGGAAAGCTGGAATATTGGTGCAGCACCATTAAATGAGGAAATTTCCGATTTTAAATGTGTGCATCACATTGGTTATTCTGAGTTATCATCCAAAACAAAGGGGATAGAGGCTGCCTGGAAACTGTATGTGCCGGCAGACGGCTATCAGGAAGTCTGGATGCTGCGCCTGAAAAATACGGGAGACAGTCCGAGAAAACTGAGCATATTTGAAGCTACAAGCTTTGAACTGGAAGGATTTTCCTATCCAAGATATTATGAAAATTACCGGTGTATGGAAACACATTTTAAGATGGAGTTAAACGGCATTTACTGTTCTTCCCATCATCCGTTTGCACCGCACAGACGGTACAATGCATATCTGGCATCTTCTGAGCCTGTCTTTGCCTATGACGGGGATCTGTCAAAGTTCTGCGGTGGCGTCGGAACTATTACAAAGCCGGATGCATCCGCCTATGCACTGTTCCAGCGCCCAGAGGTTGTGGTAAAGGGGCTGGACTGCACGGATTCCGAGGCGGCATTGTTTGTCCTTGGCGCAGTTTTGCAGCATAAGATAACGTTGCAGCCAGGGGAAGAAAAAGAGATCTATGTTGTGATGGGAGTCAGCGAATCAGAGGAAGAAGCGATAGACATCCATAAAAAATACAGCACGAAAGAAGAAGTATACAGGGGACTGGAACGAGCTGTTTCTTATAATGAAGAGAAATACAGTACGCTCTGTCTTGATACACCGGATGCAAAAATAAACCATATCATGAAGCAGTGGGTCAAAAAGCAGGTGGACTGCTGTATTGTCGGGAAAAAGGGAGTGAGAGATAATTTGCAAATTGCAGTGGCTCTTTTAAATTACCGGCAGGAAAAGGCAAAGGAAGAAATTTTAGAATGCTTAAGACATCAGTTCACGGACGGACATGCTGTGCTGACGTGGTATCCTTATGACGATACAAGATATTCCGACCAGCCATTCTGGATCATCTGGGCGGTCTGCGAACTGTTAAAGGAAACAGGGGATCTGTCGTTACTGGAGGAAAAAATTGCATGGCAGGACGGTGGGGAGGCAACGGTGATGGAACATTTGCGCGCTGCGGTTTCCTGTCTGATTCGGGATAAGGGGAAAAACGGTCTTGTGAAAATATACTTTGCAGACTGGAACGATGCTTTAAACATCACAACAGACCCCGAAGCGGAAAGTGTCATGCTGTCTGAACAGTTCTGTGTGGCACTGTCTGAACTCGAACATCTGATGCATGTTCTCGGAGAGGAGGAGTATGCGTCATTCCTTCACGGGGAATATGAAAAAATGGCACGGGCGGTCAACGAACGGGCATGGGACGGCAGATGGTACAGGAGAGCCTTAAGTGATGTGGAAAATATTGGCTCGAAAGACAGCGAGGGAAGCAGGATTTACCTGAATGCACAGACCTGGGCAATCCTGGCTGACATCGTTCCGGAAGGGCGGATGCAGGATGTGATCGATGCGGTAGATGGCATGGAACAGGATTTCGGTTTCCCTTTGAACCTGCCACCGTATGAACATTATTCCCCAAATGTAGGACGTATGTCCGGCATGCTTCCGGGGCTGTTTGAAAATGGTGGAGTCTATTGCCATGCGACAAGCTTTAAAATATTTATGGACTGTAAGCTTGGAAGGGCGGATAAGGCAGTCTGTACGCTGAAAAAGATAATGCCGGACAGTAAAGAGAATCCTTCCATGAATTCCGGGGCAGAGCCATATGTTTTTACGAACTGTTATGCAACCCATCCTGGATATTATGGGAAATCCTACTGGTCCTGGACAACGGGAACTTCCGCATGGGCTCTGCGCAGTATTTATGAGGGAATTATGGGAATCAAACGTACTTATGAGGGACTTTGCATCGAGCCATGTTTCCCGTCTGAGTGGGAGAAGGCAAGTGTGACACGTCATTTCCGCGGTGCAGATTATCACATCTGCATCGAGAATCCAAAGCATCGGGAAAATGGAACGGTTCATATTGTAATGGATGGAAAAGAAATCACCGGCAATCTGCTTCCTGACAGACAGGATGGAAAGATGCATGAAGTACAGGTTCTGCTGGATTGAAAAGAAAATTACAATATGAAATCGAAAATCATAATACAAACAGGGACATCTATGATAGATTAAGCACATAGATGAGGAGGAATGATTGATGGTAAAAACAAAACAGAAAACAGTTGTACGCAGTAAAAAAGACACATGGAGTTACGATCTGAAGAAAAATGGTGTGTTGTATCTGATCTTTTTAATCCCGCTTACATATCTGATTATATTTAAGTATATCCCGATGGTGGGTATTCTGATGGCATTTGAAGATTACAAAGTTGCAAAGGGATTGTTTGGAAGTACGTGGATCGGTCTGGATAAATTCCGGGAATTATTTGCCGCACCACAGTTCTGGTCTGCTTTCCGGAATACCGTATGTATGGCATTGTTAAACCTTACAATCGGATTTATCGTTCCGGTTGTCTTAGGACTTCTGATCAGTCAGGTGAGAAATAAAAGAGCATCCAGAACGGTGCAGACAGTCACCTATATGCCATATTTTGTGGCACCGGTCGTTGTGTGTACACTGGCAAAAGAATTTTTGAAAGAGGGCGGAGCCATCTCGATGCTTCTGACTCATTTCGGACTGGTAAACCAGAACTGGCTGGCGGTGAATTCACCGGTATTCTGGTTTATCAACTGTCTGCTTGGAGTGTGGCAGGGAGCCGGGTACGGGGCAATTGTTTATATTGCATCCATTGCAGGAATCGATCCGAACCTGTATGAGGCGGCATGTATTGATGGGGCAGGCAGATGGCAGAGATTATGGCATATCACAATACCGGGAGTTCTGCCGATCGTTGTGATGATGTTTACCATGCAGATCGGGCTTGTGTTTATGACAGGATTTGATAAGGTTTTACTTTTATATATGCCGACAACCTATGAGTTTTCAGATTGTCTGAGTACCTATACCTACCGTATGGCATTTTCATCTGGAAGTGATTTCAGTCTGTCAACGGCATCCGGCCTGTTACAGTCGGTGATCGGCACATTGCTATTGATATTTGGAAATAAACTTTCCGCAAAAGCAACCAAAATGTCATTATTCTAAGGAGGAAGAAACATGGCAAAGAATAAGAAAAACAAAGAAGGAATGGTTGTCCATCCGGGGATTGGAGAAAGAATCGCGGATGCTGTCATCTGGATAATCCTGATCGTCTGCATGGCGGTTGCTGTGATTCCAATGTGGCACACGTTGATGGCATCCCTTTCAGATGGAAATCTTATGCTGGCTCATAACGGAGTACTGTGGAAATGGACTACTGCAGATGGAATACCGAATCTGGGGGGCTATATCAAGACGCTGGCATATGAAAATATGGCGATCGTAAAAAGTTATGGATATACGATTCTATATGTTGTCGGAAATGTTTTACTCGGACTGTTTTTAAATGTGATTGCGGCTTATTGTATTTACCGGAAACCGAAGGCAGCAGGTTTTATGATGCTTATCATAATTATTTCGATGATGTTCAACGGCGGAACAGTTCCGACTTACATGGTGATCAGGAAGCTTGGAATGACAGGTACGATCTGGTCGTTAATTATTCCGGATTGTACAAATGCGATGTTTGTGATCCTGACGTTAAATGCATACCGCCAGGTGCCGGTGGAAACAGTCGAATCTGCAGAACTAGATGGAGCAGGACACTTTACCATTATGTTCCGGATTCTTCTTCCACAGGCAATGGGGCTGATTACGGTTACAATGATCAATACCGCCATTATCACATGGAATTCCTGGTTTAGCGCAATGCTGTATGTTCCAAGTAATAAAAGCGTATGGCCATTGCAGTTATGGATCAAACAGATCGTGGCAGACAGTGCTGTTCTTACCACTGCAACGACAGTTGACTGGAACCGGTATCTGATCTCGTTCTGCGTGATTATCATTGCAACAGTACCGGTACTGATCGCAATGCCGTTTGCACAGAAGCAGTTGCAGAAAGGTTCCCTGACAGGAGCCGTTAAAGGCTAAACAGAAGCAGGTGGAAAAGAAGACAAGGACAGTACAGGAGAAAATAATATGTTTGAAATAAGTGATATCTGGATCGAGAATAAATCCGTGACACAAGGAACAGAGATACTGGTAACGGATGCCGAAAAACCTGTCATTTCATTTCAGCTTCAGAGCGACCGGAGGGGAACATCTCTCCGGTCTGCCTGTATCAGGCTGAACGGCTGGGAGAAGACCGTGACAGAGCAGAAGGGCATCCGATACGAAGGAAAGCCATTGAACCCATTTACAGAGTATGATGTGGAAATTGCGGCAATAGATGACGCCGGAAATCATTGTATCAGAAAAGCAGAATTTACAACCGGAAGGAAGAAACTTTCATGGAAAGCGAAATGGATTACAGATGAGACGCAGGTGACAGAAAAACCAAAATCACCGCGCCCATTGTATTTCCGCAGAAAGATCCATCTGGAAAAGAAAGTGCAGAAGAGCTGGATTACCGTGACTGCCATTGGGATTTTTGATCTTCTGTTAGACGGAAAGCGGATCAGTGAGGAGTATTTTGCGCCTGGGTTTACCGATTATGAATACAACTTACAGTATAGCTGTTACCGGCTTGATGAGATACAGGCAGGGGAACATGAACTGTCCGTGACGGTTGCAGCAGGCTGGGCAGTCGGACGGACCACCCATATATCGGATACCAATAAGAGCGAGTCACTTCTGACAGCAGACAGACCGGCGCTTCTTGCGGAGTGGCATGTCGTATATGAGGATGGAAGCAGGGAAGTATTTCATACAGATGAGGATACGGAGGTGACAGCGGACGGACCTTATCAATATGCGGATTTCTATGATGGCGAGATCTATGATGCAGGATTTGAAGAAGAAAAGCGCTGCTGGAAAAAAGCGGATGTGGTAACGCCGAAGATCCATCCGGTAATAGAGGCACGCTATGGGGAGCCTGTGACCGGGCATGAGATTTTTCTGCCGGTTTCCTGTGAGGAAGTTGTCCGGGAAGAGAGCGGGGAGACCGAACTGATCTATGATTTCGGTCAGAATATTGCCGGTGTGGTGGAATTTGAGTTAGAAGGAAAAAAGGGGCAGAAAGTGTTGATCCGCCATGCAGAAGCTCTGGAAAACGGACATCTGTACCGGACAAATCTGCGCTCGGCAAAACAGGAGATCTGTTATTACTGCAAAGATGGAAAACAGACTTATGCACCACGGTTTACTTATATGGGATTCCGCTATATCAGTGTGAGTGGGATCACAAAAGAAAAAATAAAAGTACAGGCGAGAGCCATATATTCTGATTTGACGATAACCGGAGAATTTTCCTGCTCTGACGAGGGACTGAATCAGTTGCAGAGGAATCTGGTATGGAGTGGAAAAGACAACTTTGTCGATATCCCGACAGATTGCCCACAGAGGGATGAGAGGCAGGGATGGACCGGGGATATCGCATTATTTGCGGATACCGCCTGCTTTAATTTTAAGATGGACCGGTTTCTCGGGAAATGGCTCCGGGATATGAAGGCGGAACAGGGAGCACTGGGATCGATTCCTTTTGTTGTGCCAATACGGAAAGGTGTAACACCGAGCATGACAACAAGCTGCTGGGGTGACAGCTGTATCCTTGTGCCATACGCAGTTTATAAATCGACCGGAAACAAAGAGATTCTGATGGAAATGTATCCGGTGATGGAAAAGTATCTTGCAGATGTGGCAAGGTGGGCTGCGGTAGGACTTGTGAAGTATCATTCAAAATACATTTTTGCGCTGCCGTTCCAGTTCGGTGACTGGTGTGCCCCATACGGAAATGTGAAAGACTGGCTGGGAAGAGGCCCATGGACTGGAACTGCCTATTACAGCTATGTCTGCCAGGTGATGAGTAAGATAGCAGAAGCGCTTGGCAGAGAGGCTGACAGCGTGATGTATGGAAAGCGGGCAAAGAAAATCGCAGATGCTTATGTGAAAAATTTCACAGACGGAAGCGGAACATTAAAAGAAGAATTTCAGACCGGATATGTGCTGCCGCTTTATTTTAAACTGGCAGGGGAACAGCAGAGAAAGACAATGGCAGAGAATCTATGGAAACTGATTCAGAAAAATGGCGGACACTTAAATACCGGGTTTACCGCAACTCCATATCTGTTATTTGCGCTGGCGGACAACGGTCATCTGGAGGAAGCTTATCAGCTTTTACTGGAGGAAACAAGTCCGTCCTGGCTGTATCAGGTGAAAAAAGGAGCGACCACAATGTGGGAGCAGTGGGATGTCATACAGGAGGACGGCTCCATCAAAGAGGTATCTATGAACCATTATGCCTACGGGGCGGTCGGCGATTTCTTTTACCGGAGGATCTGTGGTCTGGAACCAATTGAGGCCGGGTACCGGAAGTTCCTTGTAAAACCGGTGCCGGGAGGCGGACTGACGTATGCGCAGTGCAGCCATACGTGTATGTATGGAACGATTCGTGTTGCATGGGAGCTAGAAGAGAATAGAATGAAACTGGCAGTGGATGTTCCGGTTGGGACAACCTGTATGGTGGAACTGCCGCATGGAAAAAGAGAGGAGTTACAGAGTGGAACATATGAATTGCAGGAAAACTTATAAAGACAGTACGCTTACACCGGAGGAGCGGGCATCTCTGCTATTGCAGGAACTGAATCTGGATGAGAAAATGGCACAGGTGAACTGTGTATTTCCGTTTGATAAAACTTATCTGGATTTTGACTGGATCAGAGAGCAGGTGCCATATGGAATCGGGGAAGTCAGTACATTAGAGATGCGCAGGATAAAGACCTTACAGGAAGCCGCAGACTGGCAGAGAACGGTGCAGCAGCTTGTTATGGAAAACAGTCCGCATAAAATCCCGGCAATTTTCCACATGGAAGGACTGTGCGGAGCATTTTTACAGGAGGCAACGAGCTACCCGTCCGGAATCGCCAGGGGAGCCGGTTTTGATCCAAAGCTGGAAGAAAAGATCGGGGAGAGTGTGGCAAGGCAGGAGACTGTCTGTGGAATCACACATATTCTGGCCCCGGTTCTGGATATTTCAAGGGATTCCCGTATGGGAAGACAGGGAGAAACTTACGGGGAGGATCCGACACTTGCAGCGGCACTCGGAAGCGCCTACGCGAAAGGGGCAGCCGGTGTTACAGTGGATGGAAGAACTCCAGACTGTGTGGCAAAGCATTTTCTTGCTTTCCACAATTCACAGGGAGGCATTCACGGAACACACAGCGAGACAACAGAACGTACCTTACAGGAGATCTATGGAAAACCATTTCAGGCAGCAATCCGGGATGGCAGGCTGAAAGGGATCATGCCATGTTACTGTTCGATTGACAACGAACCAGTTTCTGTATCGAAAAAATTACTGACCGGTCTTTTACGGGAAGAGATGGGATTTGACGGAATCTGTGTCAGTGATTATGGCGGGGTTGGAAACAGTCATAATGTGCAGCACATTGGAGAGACACTTGCAGAGACAGGCTATATGGCAATGGAAGCAGGAATGGATATCGAGATGCCCAATCCGGCTGGCTATGGAAAAGAGTTACGCGAAAATTTTGTAAATGGGACATATGATATAAGCGTGCTGGATAAACTCGTATATCGTGTACTTTGCGCAAAATTCCGTATGGGTCTGTTTGAACATCCTTATGCGATGGAAGGTGAGCCATTGGAAAAAGAATTCAAAGATGCAGACGCAGAAGGAAATCTGTCTTTACAGTCTGCGTTAGAGTCGATGGTTCTGTTAAAAAATGATGGAATCCTTCCGCTTGATAAAAAGAAAATCAGAAAAATTGCAGTGATCGGTCCACATGCGGACAACGCGCGGATGTTTTTCGGTGGTTATACCCACATGTCTATGATGGAATCGACTTATGCGGTGGCGAACAGTATCGCAGGCGTGGCGGGAATTGAAAACGAGACCGGAGAGGAGGTTCCTGTTATACCGGGTACAAATATCCAGTTGGATAAAGGTGAAAAATATGATGAGATTTTGAAAAGACAGAAGCCGGAGTGCCGGTCTCTTGTGAAATATTTAACAGAGATATTTCCGGATGCAGAGATTGTGTATGCATACGGGTATCCGGTGGCAGGGGAGGACGAATCCGGATTTGAGGAAGCATTTGCTGCCATGGAAGGAGCAGACGTGGTACTTCTGACACTGGGAGGAAAATATGGAACCTGTTCTCTTGCGTCCATGGGCGAGGGCATAGATGCGACAAATATCAATTTGCCGCAGTGCCAGGACCGGTTTATTGAGGCAGCTTCCGGCAAAAAAATTCCACTGATCGGTATTCATTTTAACGGAAGACCAATTTCAAGTGATGTGGCGGATCAGTATCTGAACGCGATTCTGGAAGCATGGACTCCGGCGGAATATGGTGCAAGGGCTGTTTATGAGACCTTATTTGGCATCAACAATCCATCCGGTAAGCTGCCGGTTTCTGTGGCATATAATGCCGGACAGATTCCGGTTTACTATAATCATCCATGGGGATCTGCAAATCATCAGGGAGAAAGTATTGGGTTTGTCAATTATCTGGATATGCCACATACACCGAGATACTGTTTTGGATACGGCTTAAGTTACTCGAATTTTGCCTATTCAGATTTTCATCTGGATAAAGAGAGAGTTCTCCCAACAGAGACCATCACTGTCAGTGTGAAGATTACCAATCAGTCAGACATGGTCGGAACAGAGATTGTGCAGCTTTATCTGTCCGACCGTTATGCATCACGGACAAGACCGGTACAGGAGCTTGCAGGCTTCATAAGAGTGGTTCTTGAACCGGGAGAAAGCAGGATGGTAAGTTTCCGTGTACAGCCTTCCCAGCTGGCATTTCTGGATAAGGATATGAGATGGAAAATCGAAAAAGGCGCAGTGGATGTAAGAGTTGGAAGCTCCAGTGAAGATATCCGTCTGGAAGGCACTTTTTCTATCAGTGAAAATCAGTGGATCAGAGGAAGAGACAGGGCATTTTATGCGGAGGTGGAAGTTCTATGAGATATTACTGCAATCCAATCAATGTACCATATGCCTACCAGTTTAAGAAAGATCCGAGGGATAAATATCAGCTGACCGTGAACCGGGAAGCCGCGGATCCTTCGATGGTAGAGTATCATGGAAAATATTATCTGTTTGCATCTATGAGTGGCTCCGTATGGGTATCGGAGGACATGGCTCACTGGGAAAGCTGTCCATTGCCGGAAAATGTGCCGGTTTATGATTATGCGCCGGATGTACGTGTGATTGGGGACTGGATGTATTTTACTGCATCGGGAAGAGGGGAAGCATGCCATTTCTACCGGACGAAAGATCCGGTAAAGGGTCCGTATGAAAAAATTGAGGGTATGATGGATTACTGGGATCCCAACCTGTTTGCGGATGACGATGGAAGAGTCTATTTTTACTGGGGATGTGCGAATGCAACACCTGTCTGGGGCACAGAACTGGATCCGGAGACGATGCATCCGATTGGAGAAAAAAAAGAACTGATCTTTGGAAATCCGTGGGAAAACGGATATGAAAGATTCGGTGAAAATAACAGTGAGAATCCAAAAACGGAGGAAGAGATTAACCGGCTCTTTGAAGCATTTTTAAAAGAATGCGGGGACGATGCAGATGCAATACCGGAGGAGAATAAAAGCATTATCCGTGCAACTTATGCAGGGATGCCTTATATCGAAGGCGCATGGATGACAAAGCATCATGGAAAATATTATCTGCAATATGCCTGCCCGGGGGCAGAACTGAATGTTTATGCAGATGGTGTTTATGTCGGGGAACATCCGCTGGGTCCTTTTACACTGGCGAAAAATAATCCATTTTCCTATAAACCGGGCGGTTTTCTTCCAGGTGCGGGACATGGTTCTACGATGGAGGATACATCTGGCTGTTTCTGGCATACAGCGACCATGCGGATCAGCAAAAATCATGTCTTTGAGCGCCGTGTTGGAATCTGGCCGGCAGGATTTGATGAAGAAGGAAACCTGTTCTGCAATCAGAGATATGGTGACTGGCCGATTGACGTGGAGAAGCTTCGGGAAAATCCATGGGCGGAACCGGACTGGTATCTGCTAAGTTATCGAGCAGATATGACAGCTTCCGGATACGAAAAGGGGCATGAACCGTCCCTTGCAGTGGATGAGAATGTGCAGACCTGGTGGATGGCAGATACAGCAGAAGCAGGAAGTTTCCTCACAATGGATCTTGGAAGCTGTGCAATGGTACATGCAGTCCAGATCAACTTTGCGGACGACAGATCCAATCAGATTGACTGTCCGGGAAAATTCCAGAAGACACCGGACATGGAGAGATACATTGACTGGAATGCAGGAAACACGAGATGGCTGCTAGAGGGCTCCACAGATGGAGAGAACTGGATGATCCTCGCAGATAAGAGGAAGGCAGAGACGGATTTAAGCCATGACCTGATCGTCTCGGAGGACGGATATAAGCTGCGGTTTTTAAAGCTTACGATCGGAGAAGTTCCATATCAGGTGAAGCCAAGCATTTCCGGGCTCCGTGTTTTCGGAAAAGCAGAAGGAGACTGTCCGGCGGTTCCGGAGTACGACGTGAAACGAACCGGTGATCTTGATATGGAGGTATCCGTCAGGGAAGATCCGCATGCAGCAGGCTTCCAGATTTTATGGGGAAACGAACCGGATCAACTCTATCACAGCTGTATGGTGATGGGGGACTGCAACCACTACCGGGTGGGTGCACTTGTGAAAGGGGAAGCTTATTATGTGAGAGTAGATGCTTTCAATGGAGCCGGGATCACACATGGTGAAGTGAGCTTTTTAAAGATTATGCAATAATAGGAAATACCTATGTAATATTTATCATATAAAAAAGAAACCATATCGATAAGACTGTTGATGAGGTGACCCAAAAAATTAGACTTTTATTGCGTAACAGATTGATTTCTGACTTTAATTCTTCATCCACTTTACGAATCAGGCATTCCTCTCTGAGCTCGTTAAAATATTTTTCGTACATAATAAACCTCCATGATAATAGTAACGTTAATGAGTCACTGCATCATGGAGGTCCACGTATCAAAGATACCCTCTTGTGAAAACGAGATTCTGGTGTTATTCTATTTATGGCAGTGTTAATGTTGATCCTGTTCAATTGTTATTTTGTGGTGATTTAACAATACTACTTTTAGGACTCATTATCTACTGCCTTTTTAAGTTAAAGAGAAAACTGCGCCACAGCCTTCGCAGGCCGTCGCGCAGCGATTTAGTTCAATTCCAATTTATAAAAACAAGTAGAAAGGAATCCTCCCCATATGAAGATTACAATTCGTACTCCGAAAATACAGGATTATGACAGATTTTCCAACATTATGGATCAGGTTCAAAAGCTTCATGTTGACTGGAGACCGGATGTATACAAGCCGGCAAGCCCACTGATCACAAGGGAAATGTTTGAACAGATCTTAAAAAGTGACAGCTGGTACGTGGCAGAAGCGGATGGTACTGTTGCCGGTGTCCTGGAACTGATACACCGCCATGTGGAAAGTCCTGCCCAGGTGACAAAGGACATCCTCTTTATCAGTACCATGGCAGTAGATGAAAAATACCGTGGAAAAGGGATCGGACATCAGTTCTTTGAAAAAGTGAAGCAGATTAGGGAAGAAAAAAGCTATGATACGATCGAGCTGCAGGTCAATGCCAAAAACAAAATGGCATACGAAATGTATCAAAACTATGGTTTTACAGAAAAATCAATCAATATGGAATTAAAGTAAAAAACAGATCCGGAAAGGAAAATACAAAATGTCACAGATTAAATTAGGTTCCCATGTGGGAATGGCAGGAAAAGAGATGTTTCTGGCATCCGTAAAAGAAGCGGAGAGCTATGGCTCCAACGTCCTGATGCTCTACACAGGGGCGCCGCAGAATACGAGAAGAAAAGAAATTTCAGAGTTAAATATCGAGGCGGGCTGGGAGTACGCAAAGAAAGCCGGGATTGAAGAAATCGTGGTGCACGCGCCTTATATCATCAACCTTGCCAACACAGTAAAACCGGAAACGTTCGAGCTTGCCGTAGAATTTCTGGAAAAAGAGATCGTAAGAACCGCCGCCATGCGCAGTAAAATACTGGTGCTACATCCGGGATCCGCATTGGAAGCAGGGACAGAGGCAGGTATCGAACAGACAGTAAAAGGCCTGAACATGGTGCTTGATGAGAATGAGGACGAGGTATACATCGCACTTGAAACGATGGCGGGAAAAGGAAGCGAGATCGGACGCACCTTTGAGGAGCTTGCAAAAATCTATGACGGCGTCCATAAAAAAGACCGCTTAAGAGTCTGCTTCGACACCTGCCACGTCAACGATGCCGGTTATGATCTTGTCCATGATTACGAAGGTGTTTTCCGGAAATTCGATGAGATCGTCGGTCTTGACCAGATTGCCGTTTTCCATGTAAACGACAGTTTGAATCCGCTCGGAGCCCACAAAGACCGCCATGCCAATATCGGAAAAGGAACCATCGGATACGACACCCTGCACCGGTTGGTTCATGATGAGAGATTCTCAGATATTCCGAAAATCTTAGAGACACCGTGGCTTTGCGCAGACGGCGAGAAAAAGAAAACGATCCCGCCATACAAAGATGAGATTGCCTGGCTGTCAGAATAATGAACGTGATTGTCGGCAAAAACAGGCAGTCCGGACATATTGCAGTGTCAGAAGACTAAAGAGGAATGGACGGGACCAATTTTCTGAGAGGCATAAAAGAGCATACAATATAAGTATTAGACAGAAAAGAACAGATTATAATAGGTGCGTAAAGTATGAAAATATCTTTTACGCACCTATTGTTGTATGTACAGCAATGAAAACCAGACAGAAAAAACGCTGATGGCATCCGGTATCACGGATAAAATCCGCAGTTAGGACTTGGAGCATGGTTTGTTGCGGACGATAAGGCAGCAGAAGCGGTAAATAGAGAGGATGAAAAGGAAAGTTTGCAGCATAAATTAGCTTGCCTTTTTATACTAATAAATTTATAATAAATAAAAATACACTGTTAGAAGATTAACGAATTAATTCTATCTGAAACAGAGTGAACACGGCAACAGGAAATGAGGAAAGTATCGGAGGACAACCAATGGATCGGAAACACACAGACAAAATCATAAAAAACCTAATCTCCACACACACGACCATCTCCACTATGGAGAGCTGTACCTCCGGGCTGATTGCTTCTATGATCACGGACACGGAGGGTGCGTCTGCTATTTTCCCGGGAGGGTATGTTACGTATCTGAATGAGACGAAGGTTCACGCCGGGGTAGATGCGGACATCATCGCAAAGTATGGCGTGTACTCCGCAGAATGCGCGGAGGCGATGGCGCGCACAGCCGCAAAAAATCTTGGCACAGATATTGCGATCGGCATCACCGGCACAACCGGAAATGTGGATCCAAATAATGCCGACAGTGTGCAGGGGCAGGTATTTTTCTGTATTCTTATAAAGGAAAAAGCACATTCTTATGAGTGGAACACCCCTGTTGCGGGAATGAGCCGCCATGAGATCAAGCAGATGTATGCGGACCGCGTGTTTGAAGAGCTGGGGCAGCTTATCTGACAAAAGAAAAACCATTCCGCAGTGAGGAGCTGGGTTTGGTTACGATGATGTGTTTCTTTTCAGAGAAAAGCAGGGAACATGAAAAAGATTTTGCACATACAGAGATTGTATTTGAATTAGGGAAAGGACAGCTTTGGTAGTGACACACAATAAAATACCACGGAAGAAGAATGGCATAGCGTATTATCACCTTCCGGGATTATTTGAATTTTATGGACTGTACCGGATGTTTTTGCCATTATTTCGGGAACATCGGGAATATTTTTACGACTGGTGTGAGATCGGCTCCATCTACGGTGCACCGGAAGACTGCCTGTGGGGCGGAGGACGTGTGGAGGCAGGAGAGGTGCCGCCGCGGGAGGTCTTAGCCCTCACGGAAGAGTACGGGATTTCTGCACGCCTGACATTCAGCAATTCACTGCTTCGGGAAGAACATCTTTCGGATAAGCGGTGCAACGCGCTTTGCAGTCTGTTTGAGAAAACGGATGGAACACAAAATGGCGTGATCGTCCACTCAGAGCTGTTACTGGACTATCTGAAGAAGAACTACCCGGGGCTTTATCTGGTATCCTCCACGACCAAAGTTTTGACGGAATTTGAGGCATGCCGGAGTGAAATCCAGAGAGAAGAGTTCCGCTATGTTGTCCCGGATTTCCGTCTGAATAAGGCATTTGAAAAATGGAATACATTATCAGAAGAGCAGAAAGACAAAGTGGAATTCCTGTGTAACGAATGCTGTTCGTTCGGCTGCAAAGACCGGAAACGCTGTTACGAAGATGTCAGCCGCAAAAATCTGGGAGAAGCCGGTGAAGAACACAGATGCCTGGCACCGGAAGCGCAGGGAGGCTACCGCTTCTCAAAGGCGATGGAAAATCCGGGCTTTATCAGCACAGAGGATATCCGAAATATTTATCTGCCAATGGGCTTTACAAATTTTAAAATCGAGGGCAGGGGATTGGGAAGTGCACTTGTACTGGAATTTTTGCTTTATTATCTGACAAAGCCGGAATACCAGATTCATGTCAGGGAGGCATTGTATCTGGATAATATGCTGGATTTGTTTTAGTATTTTTATTATGGATAAAAATCCCCCAGAACACAGAATGGTAAATCATAACTCTGTGTTCTGGGGGATTTTCGTATGCAAGCTGCCGTTCATAATGTAACGAATGCCGGGGATGGGAGGGGCTTCCGGAAGATTTTCCTCTGGGCTACGGAGATGAGACCCCGAAAATGGAAGCCTTTGCTGACATTTTCATCTTTTAGGGGGCTCATCGGAGTTCCCAGCCCAATGGAAATC
>CAKRFH010000038.1:0-24920 GCA_934320555.1 uncultured Roseburia sp. | reverse complement strand
GCAGATACGCCTATAATTTTTGAAAATTCATGTATAGAATAATATTTACTCAAAGTATCAACTCCTTTCAATAATATCCTACTCTAATATCTTATAAAACTCAACACTAGATTATACGATTTTATAATTTATATTCAACTGTTGATAACCTCCTGCAGCTTATAACCTTCCCCCACTTTGTTTACAATCGGATCATAGCCTAATACAGCCTTAAGCTTCTTCCTGAGTGACGACATATGTACCCGGATAGAACCGCTGAAGCTGTCAGCAGATGCATCCCAGACGTGTTCGATCAATTCCTCCTGGCTCACCGGTCTTCCCTGATTTAAGAGCAGGTACTCCAGAATACCATTCTCTTTTCTCGTCAGGGATACCGCCTCTCCCTTTGCGTATGCCTCGCGCTTTCTCGTATCGAACCTGATCTCCCCACATTCCAGACAGACATTCTTCTGTACAAAGCTTCTTCTTGTAAGGCTTCTGATCCTCGCTTCGAGCTCCTGTAAATGAAACGGTTTTTCCATATAATCATTGGCTCCTGCGTCCAGTCCCTCAACCTTGTCTGCGATCTGGCTTCTCGCAGATAAGATCAGCACCTTCGTATCCTCATTGGTGCGTCTGAGCTCCCTTAACAGATCCATGCCATCCATCCCCGGCAGGTTCAAGTCAAGGACTATCAGATCATAATTCTCTGCCAGTATGCAGTCTAACGCCTCTTCCCCGTCGTAGCAGGTATCCACCTCATATCCGGCATCATATAAGCTTTTTGCCACCGTGTTGCATAATGCTTTTTCATCTTCCACAATTAATAATCTCATATATTTCTCCTGTTTCTTAACAGAAATTTTACAACTGCTATTGTATAATACAATCATCAGCCGGTCAATCAATACGAACCGGTAATTGCAAAAATACGAAAAAACGAAAGGAGTCATGGTCTTGAAGTACCAAAATATAACCCGTTTTGTCCTGCTCGCCGCAGGCATTCTTATGATCAGCTATGGTGCCGTCCGGGGTGAGGCATCTACCGTGCTTGGAAAAGCAATTAAATTATGTCTGGAGTGTGTCGGAATTGGATAAGAAAACAACTATATTTTCAAAAACATTAGCCCGCCTGCGCGGGTGGATTCAGGCAGCTGCCACACTGCTTACCAATATTCATATCCCGAATTTATGGAAAGGGACCATCTATCAGGGGAATGCAAAAACGGTTTGTGTCCCGGGGTTAAACTGCTATTCCTGTCCGGCTGCGACAGGGGCATGCCCGATCGGAGCTTTCCAGGCAGTTGTCGGTTCATCCAAATTTCATTTTTCCTATTATATCACAGGTTTTTTTCTGTTACTTGGCGTGACACTCGGTAGGTTTATCTGCGGATTTCTCTGTCCGTTCGGATGGTTTCAGGATCTGCTCCATAAGATTCCGGGGAAGAAATTTTCCACATCCAGGTTAAAGCCTCTGCGATACCTGAAGTATTTCATCCTCGTCGTTTTCGTTATACTACTGCCGATACTTGTGACGAATTCCATTGGGATGGGAGATCCGTTCTTCTGCAAATATATTTGTCCGCAGGGAGTCTTAGAGGGAGCTATCCCGTTATCCCTCAGCAATGCAGGTATACGCTCTGCATTAGGAACGCTGTTTTCCTTCAAGTTTCTGATCCTGCTTGCAGTTATCGTCTTAAGCATTCTGTTTTACAGACCTTTCTGCAAATGGATTTGTCCGCTTGGTGCAGTCTATTCACTGTTTAATAAAGTATCCTTTTTAAGCATTCAGGTTGATGACCATAAATGTGTCGGGTGTAACAAATGCACCACTGCATGTAAAATGGATGTCGATGTAAGGAAAACGCCGAACCATCCGGAATGTATCCGGTGTGGAGCCTGCATGAAGGCCTGTCCGACCGATGCGGTCCACTACCAGTTTCCGGGAAAGGCATGTAAAAAGAAAGATACCGGCAGCCAGCAGTAACAGGCTGGCAGCTGTTCATCTCAATATTATTATTTAAAGGAGCATTTTTATCATGAAAAAAAGAAACACAATTCTCACTATTTTATTTCTCAGTGCAGCATTATCACTCACTGCCTGTTCCGGTACCAAAACCGCAGATACAGGAAACACACAGTATATCGCAGATGAGTCCAAAGACGGACAGACCTCAGATACGTCCGCTGTCTCCGATACTACACTCGATGATTTATATCAGCAGGAGAACCAGCTTTTTGCAGACCACGAGGATGCATGGAACAAAGCGTTCGGACTGATGAACAAGAGCACTGCTGATCCGAGCGGAAATTATGCAGATTATCTTTCCGATACCGTTGAGTCCAATAAGGATGCCTTTACCGAGGACGAGTATAAGACTCTCACGGACGATATTGAAACGATCCGCGGAATTGAAGAGCAGATCGCTGCCATCGAAAGCAAAGACAGCGCATCTGATGCCTCTGACCAGAGCAGTGAGTCCGGAGAGGCGTCTCCTTTTAAGAACTTTTCCGGAACGGATTATGATGGCAACGCTGTCGATGAAAGCCTGTTTTCCAACAATGCCGTAACCGTTGTCAATTTCTGGTTTACCGGCTGCAAGCCATGTGTCGCAGAATTATCCCGTCTCAATGAGCTCAATGATGCCATCAAATCCATGGGCGGTGAGGTTATCGGCATTAATACAGAAACGTTCGACGGAAATGAAGATGCCATCAAAGAGGCTGCCTCTGTCCTTGAAAGCCAGGGCGCTGCATACCGCAACCTTTCCATTGACTCTGATTCTGATGCCGGCAAATACGCTTCTGCGATCATGGCATTCCCTACCACAATCTTAGTCGACAGGAACGGAGCCATTGTGGGAGAGCCTATGCTCGGTGGAATTGATAACCAGGACAATTACGACACCCTGCTGAAACAGATCCAGGAAGTGATTGATGCCGACAATGCCGGAAAATAAATTCCATTCTATTGATACGTCTTACAGCTTCTAATGGAAGCACAAAAAAAACGGATGAATGTATACAGAAGCTTTTCTGTCATCATTCATCCGTTTTTGAGTTGATCATCGTGTTGTCATGATACACGGTATAAGAGGATGGATCTGCCTGATACCAGACGGTATACTCTCCTTCGCGGTATACGAACTGTAACACTTTGTATCCTGTCTCATCCGTCTGCAGGACCCAGAAGTCACCCGGAACTTTACTCAATGCAAGGACTTCCTTATAAACAGATTCTGTGACACCACCCGGTCTGGTGATGTCACAGAACATCTGGTTTTCTCCGTATGTCTCTGTTCCTGCTACCTGAAATGCCATGCGCACCGATTTGGCATGTCCCAATGCGACCTGCGAGTCAGCCCGGTACATTAACCGCAGCACTCCAGGTATCACTGTCACAGTTGTAAACATAACGATTGTCAGAATCAGTAATCCACTTCGAATCCACCTCTCACATTTCTTCTGGAAACGTGTCTTTTCCTTTGTCTCGGACATTTCGGTGTTATTACCTTTCCTGTGTGATTTCTTTTGTGGTTTATAAATATTTAAGAATATTTATTATTTGTTTATGGGGTCAGACCCCCAGGTTCACGACCACAGGTTGGTGCTAGTTATTTTACATCATAAGCGCCATCTGTACCATCTGTTTTTTCATATGTGTACGTACAAGTTTTTCCTTTATTCGTATATACTACTTTTGTAACAATACCTGCATTAGTATTCCCTGTTGTAGAAGTTGTTCCAACTTCTACACTAGTAATAGTACCTTTAACTTCTGCTAATTTTTTAATATCATCAATTTTTACATTACTAGTAGTTTCTGTACCAACTGTAACTTCTGCACCAACAGCCTGTTTAGCATAATACTCATCAACTAATGTCTGAGATGCCATTACAACCTGACGTGTCTCAGCAACAACTGCTTTGTTCTTAGCCTTATCAATATACCCTGTCAAAGCTGGAATTAATAAAGCAGCTAAAATAGCTAAAATAACAAGTACTACGATTAATTCAACTAATGTGAATCCTTTTTTGTTGTTTTTCATTTTCTTTAACATTTGTCTCTTTCTCCTTTTGGATCTTTTGCCGGCGCGCGGTGCCACGCCCACAATATGATAATAACATTTTTTTGTAAAATGTCCACTATATTTTCAATTTTTTAACATCCGGGCAGCTATTCAAAAACCGTTTTCGCTGTCACAGCATCTTTTCGCGCCACCCTGTGCCTGAAGCTCAACAGCTCTGTGTCCGATGCGAGCTCTATCGTGTGCGCCTCGTCCGCATACAGCTTTAAGGTTGCCGTTATGCCATCCACTGTCGCTCCATCTGCCACACCGTTCGGAAATGAATAGGTGACCTCCAGATAGTTTCCCATATAAAAGCCTTTCCCAAATACAGCTGCCACTGCACGGGCGACCGGTATCTGTCCCTTCGCATATGTGTAACCAGCCGTTATGCCACGCTGTGGGAAGTAATATCTTGCCAATAGCTCCCCGCTTCCTACCTGTTCCGCTGTTCCGGTAAGCTTGTCTGTGATATAAAGGCTGGTCTGCTCACATCCATCTGTCGTCAGAAGCACCACATACCCCTCTTTATTCATGAATTCCAATGCATCTCCGGAATTTGTTCCTGCCCGATCCGCGACCTCATTCCCGCTGTCATAGATCTTCACATAGACCGTGGCATCTTTGGTCTGCGTCCGCAGCTCCGTCATTGCGGTATCTAATACAGACTGTGCATACTGTGTTTTCTGGATACGGAGGAAGATACGGAACGCCGAGCTTAATGCGCCTGCCGCCATAGCCAGCAGGACCGTGATCAGCAGAAGCGACACCACGATCTCGACAAGTGTAGTTCCTTTTTTATTGCATAAATGCTTCTTCCAATGTTCTCTCAACTTTTTCACGGAGTGTCACCTCCCGCTCCTGCTGTACTTTCCACACTGTCATACAGATAAAAAGTCGTTTCCTGCTGTTGCCCCTTTGTATCCGTATAGACTACCTTCTTCTTTCCAAGCTTTGTCTGCACATCAAACACTTTATTTCCAATCCTGCCATCGCTTCCGACCGCATAAAAAGAAATATTCTGTTCTTTCTGGTCTGAAACAGCAGTCTGTGTAAGCTGATTCAATACCGATGCGGTATTGGCACGGATTTCTTTATTTTTTTCCAGGGAAGCTGTGCTGTAAGAGATTGCTCCCTGCATGATGCCCATCAGAATCAGGAAAATGAAAATGCTTGCGACAACTTCAACCATTGTCTCGCCCGCGTTTTTTCCGTTCTTTTTAAGGTGCCTCATCACTGCTGCCTCCCTCCGTGTAAACATTTTCTTTAAAGCAGCTTGTCAGTGCCTGATCCGTCTGATACTGATAGTGGATCTGCCCTTTTGCCGCCTCCGGGGTATAAACCTCACCGCCTGTCGTATTCACATGCCAGCTGCTGTCCGCATCATTCCATACGATTATTTTTCCGTCATGTGAAAACTGCACCTGGTAAGTTTCCTCCCTCGTATACTCCGTCGAATAGGTATAAGACATATCTTCATAGTATGCGGTCACATCTACCACAAGCATATATTTCCGGATCGTCGTATTCTTTAAGCTGTTGATGGTAGATGAATAACCCCCTGTTCCCGGCTGTACCTCTAAGTTTCCACCACTTAGTTCCTTTTCATCCGCATTCAGCTCCTTGCGCAGGGTGATACAGATATTTCCATATCCGTCCCCCACAAGGCTTCCGGTCTGTCCCGGGTGATTCATATTGGTGTCCTCCGTCACAAACCGGTAGCTGGTCACATCCGGATTATCCTCACTGTATTCCCGGTACTGCTTATTATCAAGGAAGCTGTTGGCAAAGCTGTAAAAAGTATTCTTTGCCTCTGGATCCTCTTTACTGCTATATTGGAGCAGATTTTTTTCCAAAACTCCTGCATAGCTTGCCGCAAGCTGATAACAGCGCTCCTCCTTCAGTCTCTGATTCGACTGGGCTGTGAGAAGCCCTGCCGTGTATACAATTGCAGCTGCAAAGGCGATGAAAAAGGCAGACACACAAAGCACAACCGCCATTGATATACCGCTTTTTGCATTCCTCCTAAGCTGCTCTAATCCCTTGTATTCCATAGGACTCCTCCGTTAATTGTTCCATTTAATCTCGGCGTTATCCGAAGCTGTATAGGCATCAGACTGACCGCTTATGTTCTTTTGAACATTTGCCTGTACCGTTGCGCTCTGCGTAATCGCAAAGTTTGCATTTGTGACAGACATATTGTCATCACTGGTCACTTCTGTCGCATCTGGAAGGAAAAGCTCATAGTGGAGTGTTCCATCCATATTGACCGTGATCCGGATATCCGTGGTAAGCTTTAATTTCTCGTAATAGCTTACGCCACCTGTCGCATCATTGTAGTTTGATCTGACCACAACACTGTAACCGTCAAGCGTTTTGCTCCATCCGGACTCTCTCGAACCGTCAAGTGGAACCGTATTCCAGGTTGTTCCATCCGCAGAATACTGTACCAGCGGTGTTCTGCTCTCATCCGCCGTCACATTTTCCAGGATACGGATCCTTCCTGTCAGATCTGTTTTGCCTGTGCCTTCCTGATCTGCCACTTTTCCATTTAAGGTGACATCGTAGACATCTGCACAGTCCACACTGTCCCAAAGCAGGGTCGTATGCTTTACATTCCACTGTTTTACGGTACCCGGAACGTTTGGCGTGTTCGTAACCTCTACCTCTGCTGTCCTCTCTGCTTCCCCGGATGTAACTGCCGGTGTTGACAGCTTCACATATGGAAGCTGATATGCACTCTCGGATTTTGTCCACTTCGAGCTGACGTTTCCGTTTCCGGAAGAAATTCTTGCGTAGAAAACAACCCATTTCCCGGCATACTTAATGGAAAGCTGCTTTAAATTATGATAGTAGCTCGTCGAGCTTGCCATATCCATCTGAACCGGAGAAATGTTACTGATCTCCTGACCTGCAATGCTTCCAGGCGGATAATATGCGATTGGCCTTCCAAGATCTCCAACCGTGGATGCTATTGCTTCTGCCTCAGTGTTATATACATATGCCTTTAACAGATAGGCACTTCCTCCCGGTGGAATACTTCCCTGATCCGCTGTCAGGTCTACGCGGAGACTTCCTCCCTCAAACGCATCTGCATTTATTGGATCTGACTGACTGTATTTCCATGAAGTCCTCCAGCTTACGTTCGGTTTCGGCAGACGGTTTGGGATCTGAAGTTCGGTTGTCACGCCATCCACACTTCGGATATAAGCACCATTTTCCACCGCTTCGGCAACCAGATAAATCACAACCCTCTGTCCGGCATAATCTTCCAGATTGACAGTCTCTGCATATGTGCCACTCTCCGTCTTTGCCGACAGTGGAATCAGATCACCTAATTTCGTTGCTGCTCCTAATGTATTGCCATTGTAAGCCCGGATGTAAGCCTGATAGCCTGCGCAATCCTTAGCGCTTTCCGGCGAAATCGGTGCCCAGGTGAGCTCATAGTTTAACTCGTTGACATCTATGTTGTTTGCTGCCGCCTGTCCTGGCTGGGAAAGACGTGGTTTGATCGTGTAGGTACCGGTTGAGGAAAGACCAATCTGAGGCGTTTTTCCTGTCGAATTTCCGATTCTTGTCACTTTCAGTTTTACCTGTGTGTAGTTCCAGTCGGAACCGTCTATTACCAGTCTCTTGTCACCCTGCTTGTAAGCATCTCCCGTGTCAATCACGACCTCACGGCCTTCGGAGTCGATCCCGACTAAGGAAACCTCATACTGCGGATTGCTGCCTGTAAGTGACGTATCCCAGGTGAAGGTGTATTTCAGAGTTCCGTCTGTCATGTCCGGGATCAGAGTCGTATCGGTATGATCGAGTACCGGGGCATTGAGCCATTCAAAAATAGTTCCATAAGTATAAAAGAAGTTCCCAAAATAGTTATTTTTATTTTCCAGCGTTGTACTATGAATATAGTTCCAAATACCATTTCCATCCTCATCTACACCTGTTAATTCTTTCACATTGGCATTTGCTATATTTTCATTGACATTATAATAGGTGTAAACCGGTCCAAGTCCGGACGCCGCATACCACACACGTACCCGGAAATTGGTTGCCTGTCCAAGATAATCCTGAAAATCAGTCAACGTTGCAGTTGCTCTTCCCTGTGATACTAGCAGAACATCTGTTTTTGCGAGTACAGTATCTCCATATACCTGTCCTGAAGTGTCTTTCCAGTCCCCTAAAAGCTCTACTCGATATACCGGTGGGGTTTCAAAAGATACATTTCCCGCATCTAGTGTGACCTGAATGTTTAAGTCATCTATCGTCTTTCCTTCCACACTGACAGACACTGCCATATTATTTTTTAATTCATTATCGTACTTAATTCCTATCGGCGGTTTATAATATGGAAGCGCCACCGGCGTAGATACTATTTTCGATGCATTTGCTGTTGCACTCGTTGCTTGTGCTGTCATCTGATAAATATAATTTCCTTCTCCGAAGTTAGATAAGATGCCTGTTCGATTTGATGCATTCAACACTACTTTCCCTATATTCTGAACATTTATCTCTACCTTCCAGTCCGGATACAGTGCATTTTGATTTTCATCCTTTGCCATATAGTCTTCATAATTATTTAATGCAAATCTATATGCCTGTCCTTTTGCCGTATTGGAGGAAATAAGCTCTACTCTGACATTAGGATCTGGTAAAACCCGAGTTATCACTTCCTTTGATGCAACTATCTCTTCAGATGGTAATACATCCTCATACATGCTGACAGCCTGTACATATATTGTAACATTCTCAGACATACCTTTTGGAATGTCCATGCTTCCACTTTCCGAGAATAAATTATAAATATATTCTTTTTCTCCATCCGTAATACGTACCCGATATATAAATGGATCACACGCGTTTTGTATTACAGATGTCCCATCTGTTTTTGACACTGTATCAGGTGTAATTGTTAATGCTATTTTTCCATTTTCAATCTTTGCAGTTGCCGACTTGGCTGCTAATATCTGATCCTGTCCATCTGAATTTTTTACAATTCCTTCCTGCCGCCTCCATTGTGTTCTCGCGTTCAGGAAAACAACGTTGGAAGGATTCGTTGCTATGTCGTCAATATTGGTATACTTTTTCCCATCTGTGTAGAACAGCACTTTTCCATGAATCACGCCCCTTTGATCATAAATATAGCCATCTTCATCTATCATATGCCATTTTCCACCAACATAATTCAAATCCCGGTTAAAAGATGCAACAAAATACTTTCCTGCTGTCTCGTCATACATAAAATAAGACTGCCATGCATATTTATCCTTAAGTCCCCTATCCCCCTGTAAACTTAAGGCATGTATTTTGTCACTTCCGCAATTCGTATTTTCATCATATACAGATTTCTCTGTAAATGTAACATCAGGTGCAAAAGAAATTGTATTTTTCATTCCATCAAGATAGAAATTATTTATTGCTTCCTTAATAGAATTTGACTGATCTGACTTGCTTCCCTTTGCAATAACAGGATATTCATTTGCAGAATAATCTTGTATGCGCAGCGCAAAGCAATCTTTCACAATTGTATTTTTCCATCCTTCGGTTCCATATCTGTCTCCAAATATTCCAGTTGAATAATAAAATCCCTTTAAAACAGAAGCAAAATTTGTGCATCTCTCAACTGTGATTTCAACATTAGCAGTTGATCTGGTCAGTTCATTTACTGCTGTATTATAAGTATTATTCGGATTATCGCATGAAAGGAATCCGAAAATACCAGATGCCATAGAACCTGAATATATTTTTACTCCAGGCGCATTGTTACAGCCCAAAATTCGAACATAAAAGGTTGCTGCCTGGTCTCTGGACGAAACATTATAGGTTGTAATGTTTCCAAGTATTCCCGCACTATCATTTGCACCAACACGGTCTCCCGCATCTTCACCATATTTGGTGTAAATACTTCCATAATTATCGCAAAGAAGAATATTGTATTCATTCCCCTCATATGCGTGATACAACTGTGCTACAATCCCTCCGGAAGCTCCTATCCATGCAGTACCATATGTAGTTTGTAACGTACCATAATTTCTGCTATTTTCTATTGTTCCTCCTGTACCGGTCCACTGTCCCATAATTCCACCGGAATAGTGAGAATTATAACAATAAATCGTACCATAATTGATACAATAGCTGATCTTCCAGTCACTTCCCGTCGTATTATTCTGGTTTCCGATAATGCCACCAGCAAAGCGGTTCGTGGCTCCACTCTTAATCTGCCTTCCAACAAATGCTCCATTAACAAGATATGTCAGATCTCTCTCAGACTCATTCATACCGATAATACCGCCGGTACCAACACTCAGCGCTTCTGATTTATTATTGATGAACCAGTTACCGGACACACATTTTTCAACAGCTCCATCCGTTCCATTATAAGCCGTGATACCTCCAATATTTCCATTGGTAGACATGATCAGCTTCATACGGCCTGCCGATACCGGCTTATTGTTCCTGCCATTATAAGTCAGATTTTCAATCTGTGCACTGTCTCTCCAGGATACATAATTCTTTTCCGCACTCAAATCCTTCGCATCGGCACGGCTGTTCAGTTCAGTCAGACCAACCAGTGCGTCACCATTCTCATCCGTCACATCCTTCATAATATACGCTGTCTTATCACTTCCGGATAATGCAACACTTCCTTTATTGAATCCTGTAACACCACCAAGCATCCCATACTGTGCGCTCATACTGCTCTTGTCTGTATCTGTGATCAGACATCCTGTGATAACACCACTCGTCTCATTCTTCCCGGCGATTCCGCCTGCATGTGTGGCAAGCTGTTCCTTCTGCTCTGCCGTACTCGTACTTGTTGCCGTGTACACACCGACAATGTTCATCGTGATCTGTTTGATCTGGCAGTCCTCCAAATCTGCATAGTTGATTCCTGCAATTCCACCGTAACAGTTTCCGGCTGCACCACCTTTTTCTGTGATCGTACCGGAGTAATCACAGAGCTTCACGGCTGCCGTATGATCTGCTGGCGCATCATCTTTTCCACCATTCTGTCCTGCAATTCCACCGAGATACTGATAACTGTTAAACTCTTTGAAGTCCACTTTGACAGAAATATTCTGGACAGTTCCCTCGTTCTGCCCGACAACACCGCCGACTGTCAGCTGCTTTCCGGTACCTGATAACTCCGGCATAGCAGAAAATTCAAACTTCTCATCATTTCCAACCGTTCCGGTATTCACTCCCGTAATCCCGCCGAAAATAGTTGCCTGACCGTCCAGTACTACATTTCCGGCCGGTGCACTTGCTGTGATCGTACCTTTATTCAATGCTGTAACCGCACCGAGTTCCCTGGTCCCGCGGCTCTTGATCGTCACTTTATCAGAATCTGATCCCGATACCGTACAGTTTGTGATGGTTCCCTCATTGAGTGCTGCAATACCTCCGGCATAACCGTCACTGCTTGTGACATTGCCATGGTTCCCGCAGTTTGCAACGGTCTTTCCTTTTGTATTCTCGGCAACAATACCACCTGCCGTGCCGGAATCCGCACTGACATTTTCGGAGCGGTTTCTCGCATACTGAATGCTTCCGGAGGTTGTTCCGGCAATTCCACCGACGCTTCCTGTTGTGGCACGTACCAGCTTTGCCTTGCAAGTGAGATAAGTTCCTGTTGTCTCACCAATCGTTCCTTCGTTGATTCCGACGATTCCGCCGACTTTTTCATTTCCATGGATCGTAACCTGACTGCCGACTGCAACCAGTTCATCCCCTTTTCCGGAAACCTTTCCTGTCACTTTAACAGAACCGGATGCCTCATTGATTCCGACAATTCCGCCGATTCCCTCTCCGCTTCTGCCATCAATATTCCGTGCCTTATCATCAACGTCCACACCGGCTTCAATGCTTCCGCTGTTGCGTCCTGCGACCCCGCCGACATAGCTTCCGCCTGCCGTGATATTGGCATAGCTTCTATTCTCTTTTACGGTTCCGTCCGGCGCATTCCAGCCGACAATCCCACCGACATTGCTAAGCCCGGCGATTGTCTTTCCATAAGCTGTGGTACAGGAAGCGATCGTTCCCGCCGTATATTTTAAGGATCGTCCATATGTTTTCTCTGCATTGTTGCTTCCTATATTAATACCGGCAATACCACCAATATAATTTAATGTGGCATTTCCAAAGTTTTCGTTCAGAGCGCACCGGTATATAAGACCTGCATTCAATCCAACTACACCACCGATTCCGGAGAATCCTGTCACGCTTCCGGTATTGGCACAGTTGTCGATCACCTCATTTTCCAGATTCACACCTGTGATTCCTCCGGCAAAATGAAGACTGATACTGCCATCGACAGACTTGTTTCCGGTGATCTCTTCACTCTGGACATATTTCTTCAGGCTGACATCAGATTTTCCGCTGGATGCCCTGGAAATATTTCCGGAGTTTTTGCAGTCTTTCATAACGAGATGACTGTTTTTCTCACAGTAGCCTACAATACCTCCTACGTATGTATTGGCAGAAATCGGCATGTTGTTCGTATCTTTGGAAAGAGCGCTGTTGTCTGCAGTCGTAATTGTCAATGTATAGGCATTCCGGGACTCCACCGCCTGATATGGTACATAATCTTCATCCAGTCCCGGCAGCATTTTCCCATTTGACGCTGATATGCTTAAGTTCTTTTCAAGTGCCTCCCTAATTGGTGCGTCACTGTCTTTTAGGTTAAGCTGTTCTGCTGTGTATGTCCTCTGATATCCGACAATGCCACCGACAAATGCCTCACCTGTGATCTTACCGAGAATATTGTCCGTGCGGATCTGACTCATCTCTGTGTCTTCTTGAAGATCTACCACATTTGCGCCGATACAGCCGCCGACATAATATTGTCCCTGCACGCTCTGTGGCTTGATCGTAAGCTCCTGCGCTAAAGTCTTTGTGGATGCATTCAGGCCGAATGCTCCTCCTGCACAGTTGCCGTAAGCATAGATCCGTCCACCGATTAAGGTATAATGGACATCCAGTTCGCCGTTCACATCGTTAAATCCTGCAATGCCTCCGATGTAGTTATTGCCGACTACAATGCTGGCTACCGATTTGATCGTAATTTTCTCACTCTGATCTGAAAAAGTGATTTCGCCATTGTTGTAACCTGCAATACCACCTGCATAATCTCCGGTTGCTCCCCATTTTGACACAACCATATCAAAAATAGAGTTATCATAATCAGAGAGATAGCTCGCACAGTCGCTGATCGCAGCATTATCGTTATACCCGGCGATTCCTCCGATGTATTTCCCGTAACCGGCTACGACACCATTATTGATGCAGTCTTTTAATGTGACCTGGTCTGTATTCTTTCCGACGATTCCTCCGACATAATTCTTTCCAATGACATAGCTTGCATTTGTTGTCGTGGAAACATTCGTTCCGTCTGTCCGGATTGCCTCTTTAATGCCGCCAAAACCACCTGCGATGCCGCCGACATAATCCGAACCGAGAATATAGCCATTCTTCTCTGTAGAACAGTTATATACAACGGATGCATTTCCATAACCAACAATTCCACCGACATATTCGCCACGGAGAAGATCCTTCTTCGCTTTTTCATAGGTAAAATCCTGGGATCGTCCGGATGCACTTGTGGAACTGTTAATGAGCATTTTATTTGCATAACCGACAATTCCGCCAAAATAATGTCCTTTCGCGGAAGTTTCATCCGGCTGAGCTTCTGTACATAAAATCAATCCGTCATTGCTGCAGTTCTTTATATTCGTAAGCATCTCTGTCCGGTTATCTAATTGTTGATCATCGGGCAAGTTACTGTCCACTTTTCCTGCAATTCCACCGGTAAACATATTTCCGGAGATTTCAGCATGATTCTCACAGTCCGTCAGCTTTGTTGCTTTTCCATCTGTTTCAACAGCTGACTTTAACTTTGCATAACCGGCAATTCCACCGATTCCATACTGTAAGCCTTCTGCCTCATCCACAGACGACTGGCTGTCCGGAAGTATGGCTGCAATTCTTCCTTCCATAGTCACCTGCGTCAGCTCTTTGTCTGTCAGTTCAGTAAGGCTGCCCTTCTCTTCTGCTGCAAGCACACCAACAACACCACCCACTGCGGCTGTCTTTCCGTTTCCATTTGTCACTGATCCTTTTTCCAGCGAAACATTTACCGTATACAGATTTGGATCTGCTTTCTGTGCCGCTTTCATCTTCTTGGTCAGAACAACGGAGACATTTTTCAGATTTCCTTCACTGCGTCCTGCAAGGATTCCAACACCTTCCAGTTTTGGGAAACTATGCGCACTTGCCATATCTACACCAATTTCTAACTTTGGATCCTGCAGCGTCACATCTTCCACCCTGCCTGAAATCTCCATGAAGAGTCCAAGATATCTGGCATTCAGATCTTTCTCTACGGTATTTCCGGCTTTGATCTTTTCCGCTTCATTTGCATCGATCACAGAAGTCTCACCCAGACTCAGATTGGAGATCACTGTCTTGCTGCCATTTCCTCTCAGGGTCTGATCTTCTCTTAATTCCTCAATAGCCGGAAAATCTATTGTGTTTTCGGTCGTATTTTCCACCCAGTAAAGAGTCTCTCTCTCCTCTGTTCCCGACCTGACCAGTTTCGATTCATACAGACCTGTTCCCACAGAGGCCCAATCCATATTTTTACTCGTCAGTTCAAAGTCTGCTTTTGTCCCAAAATACTGAATATTAGACAAATGTCGGAACGTTGCGATTTTCAGTTCTGCTTTTGTATCATAATCCACAAATTTCGAGCCGTCCGCGAACATGGAGTTTGCCGTATTGGACGTTGCCATCTCACTGGTTCCGTATTCTGTGGAAATCACATTCTGCAAAGTACCTGCATAGGAAACAGCCTTCACAGTTGCATACATATCAACAGGAACTTCCAAATTCTGTGCAACGCTTTTCAGACGCTGGATGCTGGTATCATAAAGTTCTGCTCTCGCTAGTACCTTCTCCTGTGAACCACTGATCTGTAACATTGCCTGCACCTTCACAGACATCATTGCATCCAGCACAAGTGAATATTTGCCGTCTTTATAGGTCACCGGAAATGCCCAGCTTCCTTTTGAATTTCCATCTTTATCCTTCAGCTCGAAGGCAGCCATGGTAGACAGTCCTTCTGTATTTTCGCCTTCTGCTCCTGACCATCCATTTCTGGCCATATCATACGGAGACATCGTCAGACTGAACAGTTTCTCGCCCGTTCCGTCTTTGCAAAATGTAATCTCGTAGCTGACATCCTGACTTCCTCCCACATTTGAGGACCAGTTCAGATACAGCTTCTCACTGTTTACCAGATTTACGCTCGTGATGCGGAGCTTCCTCGGCTTCAGGCTGACCACATTCACGGTATCCTCTGTGGAATAGTAGCCAAGCAGCCTCTTATTTCTGCTGTCATAATCTCTCTGCATCATGGTAAGGGATCCGTCTGCATCGGCATCCTCATACGTCAGGCTTTTGCACTTTGTTCCATAGAAAGCAGAATACACCTCACCGGACTCCACATCGATCTCAATGCCGATCGCACCGTCAAAAAAGCCTTTGTCATATATATAGTCCTCCAAAAGCTTTAAGACCGCACTGCTTTCCGTTGTTTTCTCTTTGTATGCTTTCGCATCCAGGGTGATCGCATAAATCCGTCCATGAAGCTCTGATCCATCCGATGGATAGGCCAGTCCCTCTTTTTGCACCTGTTCCTTAAAATCTTCCCACTGCCCGGATGACCGGTAATAAGTCAGCCTTGATTCTGCTGCCAGATAAACTGTTTTCGCATTGGCTTCATTCTTCTGAAATTCCGCTTTTTTCCAGTAATTAACAAAAAACGGAACTGCGATTGCTGCAATCATAGAAAGTATTACCAGAACCGTAATCAGTTCAACCAGTGTAAATCCTTTGTTTTTTCTGTATTTTTTCATCTGTCATCACCTTATGTCTTTTCTTTATCACCGACAAAGCAGTTCTGCTGCTTTTCATTTCTTTACTCTCTCTTTTTCATGCCTTACACCAGTGAGTGTCAGCATTCGCTTTTGACACGCACATCCT
The DNA here is from genome assembly GCA_934320555.1 of uncultured Roseburia sp. Taxonomy (GTDB): domain Bacteria; phylum Bacillota; class Clostridia; order Lachnospirales; family Lachnospiraceae; genus Roseburia. The sequence goes on along the minus strand of CAKRFH010000038.1, from coordinate 8,832 downwards.
TCTATTGCAAGGCACAAAAAGACACTCTGAATTATACCACATAACCGGTTGAATTCTATACTGTTTTTTACAAAAACAAAACTAACTTTGGCAAAATCCATATTTTTATTGCCGTCATAGCAGCTTCGTCTGCCAAGAGCATAAAAAAATCAGGTCTCTTTCTATTATCAAGACCTGATTTCCTGTTTTTATGAATTGGATCCCTCCACTTTGGAAAAAAGAATTCTGTCGTTGTCGAGCGCTTTTCCGGCACGTACTGCAAACTGTTCCAGGAGATCATCCACGGTCATCTTCTTTCGTTCTTCCCCTGTGATGTCAAGCACGATATTGCCGGAATCCATCATGAGTGTACGGTTTCCGAGTTCTAATGCCTGATGCATGTTATGGGTTACCATCAGGCAGGTGATATTCCGCTCCGCCACGATCTTCTTTGTGAGGCTTAAGACTTTCTCCGCCGTTGCAGGATCTAAGGCGGCTGTATGTTCATCTAACAGCAGAATCTTCGGTGTCACCATCGTTGCCATTAAGAGTGTCAGCGCCTGACGCTGCCCTCCGGAGAGAAGTCCGACCGGCTGCTTCATCCGGTCTTCCAATCCCATATCAAGCAGGGCAAGCTGTTCCCTGAACTTCTTCTTATCTGCTGCCTTAATCCGGCTGAAGTACGCATTCTTCGAGGTTGTCGTTCTCAAATAGGCAAGCGCCATGTTTTCTTCGATCGTCATATGTGGTGCTGTACCTTTTAACGGATCCTGGAACAGATGACCGATCACCTTGCTCCGGACATGTTCCATCTGATAGGTAATGTCCTCTCCGTCTAACATGATAAGACCCCTGTCTGCATAAAAAGCTCCTGTGATCGCATTAAACAAGGTAGATTTCCCCGCACCATTACTTCCGACTATCGTTGCAAAATCGCCCTCCCGCAGCACAAGATTCAGATTTTTTAACGCTGCTTTCTCATTTACTGTTCCGGGATTAAAGGTTTTGCTGACATTTCGCATGATCAGCATCTTTTTATCTTTCTCCATAATGCCTATGCCTCTCCTCCCATTTTCTCTTTCTCTATCATTTCCTTAATATAAGCCTGGTTTTCTGCCCTTGCCTCGCGCTTCTGGCGGTAGAACTGCGCCTGTTTTTTCAGATATGGAAATGCAATTGCAACTGCTACGATCACAGCAGATACAAGCTTTAAGCATTCTGCCGGCACATTTAACCTAAGGGCAACTGCAACGATAAAACGATACAGACAGCTTCCCAAAATGACACCTGCAACACGTTTTAACATGCTGCCCTTTCCGATGATCGATTCTCCGATGATCAGACTGGCAAGTGCGATCGTCACCATGCCGGTACCGAGATTGATATCACATGATTTCTGATATTGTGCCAAAAGTCCTCCGGAAAGCGCTGTCAGCGCATTTGCCACACACAGTCCGATTGTGATCATCGCCCCTGTATTGATACTCGATGCCCGCACCATATCCGGATTATCGCCGGTTGCCCGGATGGAAAGCCCTAATCTTGTATTTAAGAAAAAGGAGATCAGCACTCCTACTGCGATCACGATCACTGCTGCGATCACCAGCTTATACCAGGTACCACCGATCGCTGTCTTTGCCCATGTGAAAACAGATTCGCAGTTGAACAGGTTCATATTCGAAGAAAAGCCCATCACTGCAATATTAATGGTATACAGTCCGGTGTTGACAATGATTCCTGCCAGAATCGACTGAATTCCCATCTTTGTCTGTAAAAAAGCGGTGACAAATCCCGAACAGATCCCGGCTGCCATTGCCGCGAAAAGCGCCAGAACCGGATGTCCTGCTATTGTAACAGATGCACAGACGGCGCACCCTAAGGTAAAGCAACCGTCTGTGGAAAGATCCGCAATATTTAATATGCTAAACGAAATGAATAATGCAAGTGCAACCAGTGCATAGATAAAACCAAGTTCTAAAGCGCTCTGCACAATGGATAATGTGATAATGGAACCCATACTTTAATTAAACTCCTCTGCTGTTACTGTCTCGATCAGCTCCTGGCACATATCTTTGAATACGGAATAGTCAATTCCAATTGCCTCTGCTGTCTCCGTATTCACGGTTACGATACCGCTGTCTAATGTCTCTACTGCCATTGTAGCAGGATCTGCACCATTTGCAAGGATTTCTGCAACCATATCGGCTGTCTTGGTTCCAAGCGCTTCATAGTTGACACCGTATCCTAAGAATGCACCGTTTAATGCAAAGGAATCTGCACTTGTGTAATGAGGGATTTTCGCATCCACAAATTTTTCAAAAATAGCAAGCTCTGCTGTCATAACGGTATTATCCTGTGGTGTAAATACAGCATCCACGCCCTCTGCAACCAATGCATCCGCTGCAGCCTGGATCTCACCGGTCGTAGTTCCGGTTTTCTCTACACAGGTGATACTGTGCTCATCGCAGTAATCCTTTGCTGCCTGAATGGCGCTTGCGGAAGAATCCTGGCTCTTATCATATAACAGTCCGATCTTTGCCGTGTCAGGATTTGCTGCCAGAATAAAATCCATGATCTGTGCTACATCAATCGCATCGGAGGTTCCTGTAATATTTCCCCCCGGAGTTTTCATATCTGCCACAAGCCCTGCCCCTACCGGATCAGACACTGCGGAAAATACAACCGGGATCTGATTGTCTTCTGTGGCATTCTGCATGATCATTGCTGCCGGAGTTGCGATCGGGATGATCACATCCACCTGATCTGCTACGAGGTCTGCTGCGATCTGGTTCAATACCGTCGAATCAGCCTGACCGTTGAACGTATAATCTGCATAATCAAAAGTAACTCCAAGCTCTGCACCCTTTGCATCCAGCTCTGCCTCGATTGCTTTCTCAATCTGGTTCAAAGAGGCATCGTCCACATACTGGACAATTCCGACTTTGTATACGGTTCCTTCTGCAGTATTCCCAGCTGTCTGTTCGGTAGCTGCCACGCTGGCACTTCCTGTGTTCTCTGTCTCTGTCTTTGTGTCTGTGTTCTGTGAGGTCTGTGCGTTACTGCCGCATCCGCTTACCATTGCTGTTACCATTGCCATTGTTAATACTGCTGCCATCATTTTTCTTCTCATAGTCTTTTCCTCCAAAATATAAAATATGATTCTTGAAAGAAATCCGTTTTGAAAGTGTCCGGATCCTGTGTGGCGATCTTGATTTTGTTTCTGAATATACAAAAACCGCCTCAGGCTGCTGCCTGAGACGGTAATAAAATCTTATTATCGCGGTACCACTCATCTTGATCAAACGATCCACTCTGTCATGTACTATCATACACGCCTGATTGATAACGGGTTCGGTTCCCGGTGACTCCTACTTATCTGATTCTGTTCAGGTCACCCTCGAAAGTCCATTCAGTAAAAAGATCCATACTGCAATTCCACCACCTGCAGCTCTCTGTAATATCAGCCAGTTACTTACTACTCTTTCTCAACGGTTTTTCTTTATGGTGTTACTTTAATACACTAATGTATTTTTGTCAACACCTTTTTGCAATTCCGATATAACAAATATTTATGAGAAGTATACCAGCTCGTCCTCCGGCTTCTCTGCCGGTGTCACGGAAACCGGGTAAAGAACCGGTCCCTTTCCCTTATATTCCTTGGCAAATTCCACATGCACCTCAGCCGTAATATTGATCCAGGACTTGTGCGGAATCTGGTCTTCTTTGTCATACTTGGTCTTAAAGCCGATGAAAGTGACATCTTCCACACAGCAGGTCATGGCAAAACGTCCCGGAACCATGATTCCTTTCTTCAGCTTATCCGGGTTGTATACAAGTGCCAGGAAAGACACCTTCTTACCCTCGTATTTCTTCGGGTTCTCCTGACAGTCCATATACCAGATGGCATAGTCTGCATCAGAAATCTCAATTTCATCTTTGGAAATATCAAACGGAAGTTCCTCCGGTCTCTCATCGAGGCTTCCATCGGCACGCTCATAGACAAGCTGTGCTTTCCGGTTTAACGCCTTGACATTGCGGCGGTACTTGCCCTTGTCTGTGGAATCATCACACCGGTTGAAGATCACAACATCAGCAGAGAAAAGCTGCTCCATGATCATCGTTCTCATATTTGCAAGATACATATCAAACGTTGTGGCATCTACCGTTGCAAGCTGCTGAACAATCATCCAGTGTTTTGGAAGCTCCATATCCATCAGAGTCCCCATCTGCCAGGTACCGTTGTACTCTAAGAATACCTGATCCGGCTGATATTCCGTGTTCACTTTTTTCAGAAAATCTTCTGTGAAATCCGCCTCACTGTCTACCATGACAAGCTTCACATTGTGCTCTGTGAGCTCCTCATCGGTAAACTCCACATCTCCATCCTCACAGCAGATCACAAGGGTCTTTCCCTCATTGGCAAAGCCCTGTTCAAACAGCGTATCCTTCATCAGGGATGTCTTGCCGCTGTCCATAAAACCGGTAAATACATATACTGGTATCTCATTCATAACTGTTTTCGTCCTTTCACCAATCCTAAAATTGCAGCTTCGTACCCGTGTTTTCACATAGCCGCAAAGCTGCAATCCATCCTACAACAGAATATCCGCTTCACAGACATTCTGTTGTCATGTATCCTTAGATTCCAAATAACTCCTCTAATCTGTGCTCATCAATATGGCAGCCGATCACACAGAGTCTTCCTGTGTAATCCGGTTCTCCGTCACGGAGTTCGTACTCACCCGGAACCATATCGAAGTAAATCCAGGATCCGTTTACATCCTCAACCATTCCCTTTGCACGGAGGATATCACCGTAATCATCGGTCTCACAGAGAGTCTTTAACACTTCCTCAATCTTCTCTCTTGTAAACTTATGCGGAGTCTCTTTGCCCCAGCTTGTAAATACCTCATCTGCATGATGGTGATGATGATGTTCATGATCGTGATCATGGCAGCCACAGGTGCAGTTCTCGTCATGCTCATGGTGATGGTGTTCGTGCTCGTGATCGTGGTCTTCATGGTCATGGTCATGATGGTGATGCTCGTGCTCGTCCTCATGCTCATGGTCATGATGGTGATGCTCGTGCTCGTGCTCGTCCTCATCGTCATGGTCGTGATGGTGATGCTCGTGCTCGTCCTCATGCTCATGGTCGTGATGGTGATGCTCGTGTTCATGCTCCTCGGCTTCTTCCTTCGCATGCTGCTCTGCCATCAGCTTCATTTCCAGGGAATCTGCTCCCTCGATCACCTTTAAGATCTGCTCACCCTTAATAGAATCCCAAGGTGTTGTGATAATGGCTGCCTTCGGGTTCAGTGCCTGGATCTGCTTTACGCAGAGCTCTAACTGCTCCGGTGTTGCGCTCTGGCTTCTGCTTAATACCACAACCGTTGCGAACTCAATCTGGTTGTTGAAGAACTCACCGAATGCCTTCATCTGCTTGCTTGCTTTTAATGCATTCACAACGGTAACCAGTCCGTTTAACTTCACATCTTCCTCTTTCTCAATGTCGATGACAGACTTCATAACATCTGATAATTTACCAACTCCGGATGGCTCGATCAAGATACGGTCCGGATGATACTTGTCGATCACTTCATGCAGATTTCTTCCGAAATCACCTACCAAAGAACAGCAGATACATCCGGAGTTCATCTCTGTGATCTGGATTCCTGCATCCTTTAAGAAACCGCCGTCGATTCCGACTTCACCGAACTCATTCTCGATCAGGACGATCTTCTCACCCTTGAATACTTCGTCAATCATTTTCTTAATGAAAGTTGTTTTTCCTGCTCCAAGGAAACCGGAAATAATGTCAATCTTTGTCATAATATATGCACTCCTTTTCTCCTGACCGGAAGCTGCTTTCTACCCTTCCGGTCTGTCTGGCAATTTGTTTTTCTGTGAGTCCAGGCTATCCTCCTCTTTTATGAAAGATACCCTGAGCTTCCGGACAGATCTGCCCGAACATTCCTATTTTACTCGAAAATCTGAAAAAATGCAAATGTTGAGCAATTTTTCATTGTTTTTTTATATTTACAATATCAATCAGTTTTCTTATTGATCTTTTTTATTACTTATGGAACTGCATATTATACAGCTTCTCGTAGGTTCCCTTCCTTGCCATCAGCTCTTCATGGGTTCCCTCTTCCTCAATACCATCCTCCGACAGTACAAGGATCTTCTGTGCATTTTTGATCGTAGAAAGTCTGTGAGCTATCACAAAAGTCGTTCTGTTCTTTGCAAGCCTTTCCAGAGAATCCTGTACAACCTTCTCGCTCTCATTATCAAGGGCTGAGGTTGCCTCGTCGAAAATCAGGATCGGCGGGTTCTTTAAGAATACCCTCGCGATCGACAGACGCTGCTTCTGTCCACCGGAAAGCTTGATTCCGCGCTGTCCGATGTCGGTCTCGTAGCCGTTTGGCAGGGACATGATGAACTCATGGGCGTTCGCGTTCTTCGCTGCCTCGATGACTTCCTCCCTCGTGGCATCCGGTTTGCCGTAGCGGATATTATCGAACACCGTACCAACGAACAGGTACACATCCTGCTGCACCATACCGATGTGGTCTCGGAGACTCTTTAGCGTGAGGTCTCTCACATCTTTTCCATCAATCTTCACAGCGCCGCCCGTCACGTCATAAAAGCGCGGGATCAGCGAACAGAGTGTACTCTTTCCGGCACCGGAGGAACCGACAAGCGCCATATATGCCCCAGCCGGAACTTTTAAGCTGATGTGGTTTAACACCTTCTCCGTGTTTTCCTCATACTGGAAAGAAACATCTTCGAAGGTAATATCCCCTTTCACATTTGTAAGCTCTGCGGCATCCTTTTTATCCTTTATATCCGGCTCGATGGACAGGATCTCCTGAAAACGCTTAAAGCCTGTGTATCCGTTCTGGAACTGCTCGGTAAAATCGATCAATGTCCGCACCGGATCGGTAAAGACGCTGATATAAAGCACAAATGTCACAAGGTCGCTGGCGTCGATCACTCCCTTTGCGATGAGGATCGTGCCGGTCAAAATCACGCTGACCTGAATCAGTGTCGTGAATGCCCCAAGTCCCGCCTGATAGCTTCCCATGTAAAAATAGCTGTTCTTCTTCGCCTGTAAGAACCCATCGTTTCCATGCTTAAACTTCTCATTTTCAATCTCTTCATTCGCAAAGGACTTGACGACACGGATTCCGGAAAGGTTATCCTCGATCTGTGCGTTGATCTCTGCAATTTTCACACGGTTCTCCGTGAACGCCTTATTCATCTTCTTATTCAGGACAAATGCGTAGGCGATCATAAACGGCAGGATCACAAATGCTGCCACCGCCAGTCCCGGGCTGATATTCATAAGGATGATAAATGCTCCCACGATCTTAATGACAGAAAGAATAATATTTTCCGGACCATGGTGCATGAGCTCGCTGATATCGAAAAGGTCGGTTGTGATACGGCTCATCAACTGTCCGACTTTCTGGTCATCATAAAAGGAAAAGGACAGCTTCTGGTAATGTGCAAAGATCTCCGCACGCATATCGTATTCGATCTTCGCGCCCATGACGTGTCCGTAATTACAAATGTAAAATTTGCTGTAACAGTCCACTGCGACAAGTACTATCATTCCCACCGCAATGTAAGCTGCCTGATGCAGGATCTCCTCCGGCTCACGGTAGACAAGGTTGTAGGTCACGTACCGCACAATCAGCGGGATGACGAGGGCAACCGCTGCTGAGAGGGTTGCAAAGAACATGTCGGTCCAGAAGACCCGCATGTAGGGTTTATAGTAGGTTAGCATTTTTCGCATGGTCTGATCTCTTTTCATCGTTGACTCCTTTGTTTTTTTCCACAAAAACCTTCCCTGATGTTCCAGACCTGTTTTCAGTTTCAGGTATGAACTTCCAGGGAAGGTTTCTCTTTATTTTACTCTTTTATTATTCAGCGTCCGGTGCACTGGATACATCGCTTCCGAAATATTTCACGGAAAGCTCCGATAAGGTTCCGTCTGCACGGAGTTCGTCTAAGGCTGTGTTGATTGCCTCTCTTAACGATGCAGACTCATCACCCTTGCGCAATGGGATAGCAACTTCAGATGCTGTATCGGTTAAAGCTGCAATCTTCACGTTTGCATCCGGATGTGCTTTCAGGTAATCATAATAAGTCAGCTCTGCATTTAAAGTAGCATCAATTCTGCCGGATAATAACAGTTCAAATGTCTGGTTTAAGTCATCTACGCCTGTCACATCGGCTCCATACTGCTCCGCAAGCTCTGCATAGGTGCTGGAAATGGTATTTGCTGTATGTTTATCTTTCAGATCCTCAAAAGACCGGATCTCGTCATTGTCCTTTTTCACGATAATTGCAGTACGGTTATAGGCATATGGCTCTGTGAAATCATACTTTTCAGAGCGTTCCTCTGTCACATCGACACCGTTTACTACGATGTCATAACGTCCGGCATCCATTCCTGCGAACAGACCATCCCATTCACCCTCTACAAATGTTGCCTTCACGCCAAGCTTCTCTGCGATCGCCTTTGCGACTTCCACATCATACCCGACCAACTCATCATTCTCATCGTGATAAGTCCAAGGAGACCAGGTTCCTTCCATCGCTACCACGATCTCACCCTTTTCCTGAATCTGTGCCAGCTGGTCATCCTCTGCTGCATCTGCCTCTGTATCAGCTGCCGTCTCTGTTCCCGTTGCTGCACCTGTTTCTGCTCCGGCATTCGCATTGGCATCTGCGCTGTCATTGGCAGAATTACCACATCCTGCTACAGCAAAAACGCTTACTAACATTGCTGTTGTCAAAATGGTACTTACTAATTTCTTCTTCATAATATATATCTCCTTTTTCTAT
>CAKRFH010000037.1:0-24983 GCA_934320555.1 uncultured Roseburia sp. | reverse complement strand
GTCAGAAAAATAATTCCGGCTTCCGGGTCAGCCTCCCGTATTTCCTGCGTTGCTAAAATACCTGCGTTCATTGTCTCCATTTCAATATCCATCAATATCAGATCGTACTCTGTGTTTCTGGCAAGATTTACAATCTCTTTTCCTGAAGAAGCAGTCCCTACAACTTCTATATCCCGTTGATTGTTGATCAATTCTGTAAGATCCTCTCTTAAAAGCTGAAAGTCATCAGCGATCAAAATCTTTTTCTTATCTGCCATTTTCTTCTCCTGTCTGTTATCTATTCGTACTTTGGAATTAAAATATAGAATTTACTTCCCTTTCCCTCCGTACTTTCCACTCTCATTTTACCCAGATGGCTTTTTACAACCTCTCTGACATAATATAAGCCCATTCCCCAATTATAATTGGAATTTTTGCTGGAATAAAACGGATCAAAAATCTTTTTTATCTGACTCTTTGACATTCCAAGTCCATTATCACTGACCTCGATCAAAGTATATAGTCTTTCATTCCTGCATTTTAAGCATACTTGCCCTTCTTCTCCCCGTTCTGCCGCTATGACGGCTTCTTCTGCATTGATTAAAAGGTTATAAATTGCTTCACACAGATGATCCTTATCTGCAAGAACCATAGATACTTCTTCATTTTGGATGCACACTCCTGCATCCGGAAATTTATTGTGGAACCGGTCCAGTGTCGTGTCTATGATCTCCTGAATATTAACCGGCATCATCTTAATGGAATTAGATTTTACACTGCGGTAAAGTTCCTCAATTCTTGTAAACATTGTATCGTTTGTAGTCCGAAGAGCGTCAATGCATTCTTTCAGCTTCACTGTATCTAACTCCGGCTGGCTGTAAAGCTGGTCAATCCTCTTATATATGACTTTGTTTGCGAGAAGCTGATTTTTCATGCTGTGGACAAACATGGAAACGCCTACTCTGACCGTGTCGAATTTTCTTTCCATTACAACGTCTTCCATCGCTACTTCATAGTCGCCTCTGGTATATTTAAACAGGCTGAAAAATCCAAGTACTGCACAGATTACATTTACAATAACCAGTAAAATATAGCTTACGAGTGACGGATTAATCTGAAGATACCCAATCCCCTTGTTCCACGCAATCGAATATCCATAAAAAAGATAAACCTGTCCCGGATCCTGGTGATAGTAGATCAGATAGATTGCCGAGATCGACAAAAGAAAAATGATTGTCTGCCGAAACTGTCTTTTTAAGAATGAAATAGTAACAGAAAAATATTCAATCATCAAAAGTATTCCGGAAATCACAAGATACAAATTAATCCATATCATATTGATATTGGCAATGATCTCCTGCCATGCCTCTCCGTTATGTACAATGAGCCGGTAGATTGGTGGAAAATAAACAATTAATGCCGCTGCCGGTATGACATGTGATAATTTAACCCAGACTTTGCTCTTACGGATTCCCGGCAGCATAGAATAATTCATTGCTATACGCAATAAAAAAAACGGAAACAGTGTCCTTCCCATGGCAATCAGATAGCCAAGCTGGCTCAAAGTAATCAGAAAATACTGCATCCTGCGATAAATATCCATTGAAAAATACAGAAAAGATAATACTTCCTGTGATATTCCACCCTTCTTTGCTATAAATAGCATAACACCACAGATTTCTAACATAAGACTTGTACAAAGTCCTAACAGTAAAATAGAATCCTTATTTTTTCTGTAAAGAATCAAGAATATTGATGCAATAACCAGACTGAAAACTAAAATGATTAACATATTCCTGTCTCCGTTTTCTTATATTTTTTACAAAAGTTATTTATATTTTACCACTTTATTCTTTTTTATTCTACCTCTCAATATATTTTCCGCCGACAAACACATCTGCAATATTGTTTTCCTCATCCAGAAGGACAATATCTGCATCTTTTCCATCTGCCAGAGATCCCTTTTTATCAAATACTTTGATCAGCTTTGCAGGATTTTCGGTAAGAAGCGGTAAAATTTCCTCCAGTCTCTTTCCTGTGAATTTCAAAAGATTTTTCAGTGCCACATTCTGTGTTAAAGTGCTGCCTGCACGTACTCCTGTCTCCGGTAATTTTGCATCACCATCCTCCACGATCACATCGTTAACTCCCAGTTTATACATTCCATCCGGAAGTCCTGCTGCCATAATAGAATCTGTGATTGCAACGACTTTATCTAAGCCTTTTACCTTCAGCAACAATCTGACTGTACCCGGATGTAAATGTCTGCCATCACAGATTGCCTCACAATAGATATCCGATTCCAGTGCCGCTCCCATAATCGCCGGAAAATGCTGATGTAATAACTTCATTGCATTGAATGTATGGGTACAGCACTCCGCGCCATTATTTATCGCTCTCCAGCTTGTATCATAATCTGCACCGGAATGTCCGATTGCTACCGTAATCCCCAATTCTTTCATTGCCGGTATGTCATCAACGATCCCTTCTACTTCCGGTGAAACCGTGATATAACGGATATTTCCTTTCGCCCTGTCCTGATATTCTTTCAGTAATGGCATATTTGCCTTCTGAAGCAGCTGCTCCGGCATTGCTCCCTTATACTCTGATGCAAGGAACGGTCCCTCCAGATGAATTCCAAGAAGGTTTGCTCCACCATGCTCCATTTCCTGATGTCTGTTAAATTCATCAATACACCACTCCGTCTGTTCCTTTGTATCAGTCAAAACAGAACATAACCAGGAGGTAGTGCCGTTTCCTGCCGCAAACCGGCAGATTTTTTCAAAGTCTTCTGCTGTTGCCGCATTCACATCTACTCCGACTGCACCATGGGTGTGAACATCAATAAATCCGGGAACCACTTTTTTCCCGGTAGCATTATATATCTCTGCATCATCTTCCACAGGTACATCTGGCGGTAAAATTGCCAATTTTCCATTCTCAATTTTCACTGTTTTTTTCAAGAATCTGTGTTCAACATATACTTCTCCATCTACAATATATTTGCTCATGATTTTTCTCCTTTACTTTTTATTCTGACACCTTATGCTTATAATGCTTCAGGCATATATCATTCTCTTCCCTGCGAGCACAGCAACACTGTCTGTCCTGCTTTAAATCGTGAATCCGCTGTGAGGAAATACTCTTTTCCCTTTTCCGGTCCATCCAGAACGATCGCAATCTTCCAGTCATCTGTTGTTATGATTCTATCTGCTGCACAATAAATTTTCTCCATGGTAAAATATTTATTCTGAATCACCAGCTCACCCTTTGATAGAATCTGATATTTTTCCAGTGTTTCTCCAAGACTGCAGCCATTATAATCAAAGCAGTGAAAGAGTGCATCCCAGCCCGCACCTCCATGCAAAGCTTCATCTGACATCGTTTCTCCGGCAGGTGAAATCCGCTCTGTTCTCAGTGTAATATCTGTTGGCTGCTGTACCTCCGCAAAATATACACCGCTTCCCATTGCATGAGGAACACCGCCCGGGATAAAAAAAGTATCCCCCGGATGTACCAGAATTTTATGGAGGCTTTCTTCCATTCCTCTGACATCCTGTTTTTCGAAAAGATCCCGCCATTTTTCCTTTGTAATTTCTTCTTTAAAGCCAAGATAGACATAGGGCTCCTCGCCATTCACTTTTCTCGTTCCAAGGATATGCCAGCATTCTGCTTTTCCTTTCAGTGAATGAAAATACTCTGCTGCCCGTCTGTCGTCCGGATGTACCTGTATCATCAGACGAGAATAACTGTCCAACAGCTTTACGAGTACCGGAAGTGGTTTTTCCACATATTCTGTCAAACGTCTTCCATCCTGTGTTATCGAAATTCCCGTTCCATCTGATGCTGCTGTTGTAGAACAGATCCATCTTTCCGGATAATGCCCGTCTGTCGCCGGTATTATTTCACTTAATTCATCCAGCATTTTCCCACCGAGAAATGGTCTCCACATTCTATTCGGCTTCATTTCCAACATATATCAGTCCCTCATTTGTGAAAAATCCCCCTGACCGCCTGTCACCAGCCAATCAGGGGGAACTCTTCTATTTAATCCTTATTTTGTGTATGCGTCATATGCTTCATTCATAATATCAAAATGAACATAATTCTCTACTGGAACTTCTTCTTCAACTGCACCTGATTCTAAGAAGTTTTTCTGCTGGATCTCATAGTATTTGAGCATTTCACCATTGTTTGCAAGTTCATGGATTGTTGCTGCATCTACCCAGTCAGCATCTAATTTACTTCCTGTCATGCTGTCAATAGAAAGACCTGTTAAATCTGCTGCATACTGGCAGTTCTGATCAAAGTCTGTATTTCTGAAATCAGAACCTGCATACATAGCCTCTACAAAACGGATTACCTGGTCTCTGTTGTTCTCTACTTTGTCCGGCATAGCAATGAAGCTGGATACGGATACGTTTGTATCTGTGAAGTCTTTGTTAGCGCCAAGTTCTACTGCTTTATCGCCTAATTCATTGTAAATAGTCAATGTGTTAGGACTCCATGTTGCACAAGCGTCTACTTTGCCTGAAACCATAGCTGTTGTAATTGCGGAAGCGTCCATCTCTACTGCTTCGATATCATCCAGTGTAAGATTTGCTTTACCTAAAGTAGCCTTTAAGATCTCTTCACTTGATGTTCCGGAAGAATAAGCAACTTTCTTGCCTTTTAAATCTTCTACCGTATTAACACCTTTATCTGTGTTACCGATTACTGCATCTGCATTGCTTAACTGTGCGAAGCAAATAACATCTGCACGTCCCTGAATGCAAAGCTTATGTGCACCAGTTCCGATGTACGCGTAATCAATTGAACCACTTTCCATTGCAGAAATAATTGTTGGTCCATCTGCAAACTCTACTAATTCTACATCAAAGCCATATTTTTCGAATGCTCCTGTACCTTCTGCTGCTACGATCGTAGCTAAGCTTGCGTAGTTTGGCATGTAAGCGACTTTAATATGTTCCAGCTCTGTCGGGATCTCCGGTCCAGATGCTTCTTCTGTTGCAGGCTCTGTTGCAGGCTCTGCTGCAGCTTCCGTTGCCGGTGTTTCTTCTTTGGTTGTGTTGTCAGCCGGTACATCTGTCTTGCTTCCACATCCTGCAAGCATTCCGACAGCCATAGCTGCCACCATCAGTAAACTCAAAACTTTGTTTTTCATCTTTTTTCCTCCTTGTATCAACAGATTGGAATTCCCCCAATTCCTGTTTGTATGTACTTAGAAGTATAAACGCTGTCTTTCATTTTGATAAGGATGATTTTTTTTCATCCTTTACTGATCTTTTATTCTGGAAGATTTGCAACAAACTCTGTAAATTTGATATTAATGTCCGGGTGATCCTGTAATAAGCTTACCGGGAAGTGTGCTGTCTTCTCGCCATAAGCTGCATGTCTGACAACACTTCTGTGCCAGTCACGGAAACATCCCAGTCTGATCTTTCTTGCATGGGCAATCTCATTAATACCAATTGTAATACAATAATGCGGCATATCATCCAATGCTCCGTTTAAGTCGCCGATGGAATTCACTGCTCTTGTCTCTTTTGAAATTTCAAGCACTCTTGTATGCTGTGCCAGGAATTCCTCTGGTGTCATCGTATCAGATGCCTCATTAAAGGCGACATGACCATTAATTCCGATTCCTCCAAAGCAGATATCCACACCACCTAATTTCTCGATTGTCTCCTGGATATGTGTCAGATTCTTCGGATCCGGGAAAATTCTCTGTTCTTCCGGCATTACAAGCTCCGGTTTTACTTTTGTATAAACGGTTCTGTCCATGAATCCACGGAAGCTTAATTTATGATCCTTGGAAATCCATTCTTTCTCATCAGTCAGGTACTCATCCATATTAATGAACCATACATTTTTCAGACTGATATTCTGTTCATTGACCATATCCACAAAATAAGGATACTGTCCGACCGGTCCAACCGGACAGATGAATACGGTATGCTCGCCAAGTGCGTTTTTCCGTTTGATCTCTTCTACCATTTCTTCTGCCATGGATTTGAATACTGCTGCATTATCTTCCATAACGATCAATGGAATTTTTGGTGCTTTTAAAAGTTCTTCTTTGCTATAGTAATAATAATCATGTCTCATAATTTTTCTCCAACCTTTCTCTACATCAACATAAAGTGTCTGTCATCTAAGTATTTCTGTGCCATGAATAAGGCTGTCACACCGATAACGGGGAATTTCCAGCATCGTGTGACAGCCTCAATATTCACTTAGAATATACTATCTGATCATTCTTTTAGTACTCTCCAGCTTCTTTCATTACATCTAATAATACATAATCAGATACTGGTGGGTCTACTTCTACAGCGCCCGCATCAATGAAGTTCTTTTTCTGTAATTCATAATATCCTTCCACTGTTCCGTCTGCTGCTCCCTCAGAAACCTGTTTACCTGTTAACCATTCAGCATCACCACGCTGATCGTATACAGTATCTTTATCACCTGCGATCTGTTTTGCAACTAACTCAGCTGTCTCTTCCTGATGATCTGCTGCTGCATAATCCATAGCTTTGAATAATGCTCTTGTGAAACGTACTAAGACATCTCTGTTCTCTTCTGCGTATTTTGGCATGCAGATCCAGCTTGCAAGGGAAACTGTCTTGTCTGAGAATGTCATGTTATCTGCTAATTTTGTAGCATTTTTATCTTCTTCTAAGATTTTTAAGCTGTTTGGTGACCAGGTAGCTGCTGCATCAACACCACCAGATAACATTGCTGTTACGATTGCAGATGCATCCATGTCAACTGCCTCGATATCATCCATTGTCATACCAACACTGTTTAAGGAGTTAAGAAGAATATCTTCACTGGATGTTCCGGAAGAATATCCAACTTTCTTGCCCTTTAAGTCTTCGATGGATGTGACTCCCTCACCACCGATCAAAGCATCACCATTGGAGATATGGGATAATGCAAAGATGGTTGCCTGACCGTTGATACAAAGCTTGTGAGCGCCCTGTCCGATATATCCGACATCAATACTTCCGGACTCCATAGCTGCAATGATAGTTGGGCCATCCTGGAACTCTGTAAGCTTTACTGTGATTCCTTCCTCTTCTAAATAGCCCTGTGCGATTGCATTCTCAATGGACCATAAGCTTCCATAGTTCGGCATGTAAGCTATGTTTAACGTAACTGGCTCATAATCTGTCTTCTCTTCTGTTTCAGGTGTTACTGCTTCGGATACTGTCTCCTCGGTTGCAGGTGTCTCCTCTTTTGTTGTGTTGTCTGTTGCTGCCGGTGCATCTGTCTTGTTTCCGCATCCTGCAAGCATTCCTGCTGTCATTGCACCTACCATCAATAAACTTAAGACTCTCTTTTTCATGCTGTTTTCCTCCTTAAATAGTGGATCATTTGAAATTCCCCAATTCCCTTAGTTATCATTATAATCCGGTTTCCCGGTTACAACCTTGTGTTACTTTCTCACTTCCAGATATTCCTGATATACCTGACCCCAGATCTCATTTTTAAGATCCATGAACTCTTTGGTCATCTTTGTTTCCTGGGTTCTAGGATATGGAATGTCGATCTTTACAATATCTCTGATACGTCCCGGACGGGCACTCATGATAATAACGGTCTGTGCAAGGATAATTGCTTCCTCTACATCATGTGTGATGAAGAAACAGGTCTTCTTCTCTCTCTCCCAGGTCTCTAACAGCTCCGTCTGCAACTGGGTACGTGTCTGTGCATCCAGTGCTCCAAACGGTTCATCCATCAGTAATACTTCCGGTTCTGCGGCATAAGCTCTTGCAATTGCCACACGCTGTTTCATACCTCCGGATAATTCCTTTGGATAATGTTCTGCGAATTTTTCCAACTGAACCATTTTTAAATATTTCATTGCTTCTTCTTCTGCTGCTTTTCCCTTGATGCCGCGCATCTCTAAGGCGAACATAACGTTTTTCTTAACGGTAAGCCATGGGAATAACGCGTACTGCTGGAATACAACGCCTCGGTCCGTTCCTGTTCCCTTAACCTCTTTTCCGTCACAGTAAACAGCTCCGCTTGTCGGCTCTAATAATCCTGCAATAATATTTAATAATGTGGATTTTCCACATCCGGATGGTCCTACCACACAGATAAATTCATTGTCATGAATATCCAATGTAACTCCGTTTAATGCAACCATCTCACCGTTTCTGGTATTATATATTTTCTTAACGTTATCAACCTTTACACGAATCTGTCTGCTGTCATCGCGATTTGTTAAATCTCTCTCTTCTCCTGCCATGATGTCAGTCTCCTTTCCAGATATTTGATCAGTTTCTCAATTGAGATTCCCAGAATACCAATGATGATAATGTATAAAAGCATTGGTGCTGATTCAAAGCTATTGTTCAGAGAACGGATTCTCATTCCAAGTCCTGCGCTTGCTCCGGTCGACTCTGCAGCGATCAGTGTTGTAAGCGCTACAGATGCTCCAAGTCTTACGGCTGTTAAAATAAATGGTAAAGTTGCAGGAGCAATAACTCTTACGAAGATGTCTTTATCAGTTGCTCCAAGAACTCTTGCTGCCTTGATCAGTGTCTCATCTACGTTAATAACACCCTGGTAGATTGTGATACACATTGTTAAGAAACATGCGATCGTGATAACGATAACCTGTGGTTTTCTACCAACACCGGCTGCAATTACGATCAGTGGTACGTAAGCAAGAGGTGGGATGTTACGGATAAACTGGATCCATGGTTCTACAATATAACGGACCGGTTTGTACCATGCCATCAGGATTGCCATTGGAAGTGCTATCACAAAACCAAGTACATATCCTGCTACAACTGAAATCAAACTGGAGGAAAGGTCTTTCCATAAAACTCCTCGTTCGATCATTGTCTTAATGCTTGAGAGCGTTACTGCCACATTTGGGAATGCTCTGCTCGTTGCCGGAATGATAGATAATACATACCATAATACCATAGCAGCTGCAAAAGATATCAGTAACCATGCCCGCTTTGGTATTTTATCAGCAAGCGATTTGTTTTTATTATTCATAATACCGTCTCCTTTCCTTTCGGAACTCTTTTTCTTGATTCTAAGTATAGGCATATGTTCCGATTTTGGTAAGGATGAACTTTTTTCATCCTTTTTCAGAATATAAAAGGCGCCTGGCAGAACTCCTGCCAGACGCCTTTGTCTACAAAGACGGTAACATGAATTTCAGTCATATGTCAACTCTGTTTTCTTTTTTTATTTCCGAGAAAACATTCATAATTGGGCAACCCAAACGTTTGCATAAATTACTTAATATTATTCTGCAGCACCCCGCGCAGGTCTGCCAGATACTTTCTGCATTCCGGGAGGATCACCTGCGTCTTCGTGCTGTAAGAATCCACTGTACAGCAGATTGCTCCTTCCGGAAGTTCTATCTTCTGCTCTGTGTGCAAAGGATCTTTCGTCTTCTTCTGCCAGTCTGTCAGAATTTTTTTCATTTCTTCTTTTACTGCCTGATATTCCATTTCTTCCGACAGATTCTCCCGTTCCTGAGGGTCGAGCATAAGATCATACAGTTCTTCCTTTGCCAGTTTCTTTTCGAAATATCCGTTCTCATGGAAAGCTTCTTTTGAAAGACTGTCATCCATATGTGTCGGCGGCGTCTTATCATAGCCGTTATCCCAACGCACTATATATTTGTATTTTTTCGTCCTGACACATCGAACCGGTTCATAGGCAACATGATAGTTGATCTCCGCAAAAACCGCCTCACGTACTTCATCCTGTTCCCCTTTTATCACCGGATAGAAAGACTCTCCCTGAAGCCACACCGGTTTTTCCAGTTTCAGGATATCACATAATGTCGGGAACACATCCACCTGGGAAAGCAGTGTGTCTTTCACGCAGTGTTTTTTCGGTATTCCCGGATAACGAAGCAAAAAAGCAACCCCTATTCCGTCATCGTATAAATTGCATTTCATCATCGGGAAAGGAAGTCCGTGATCCGTGGTAAAAAGAATGACGGTCTCCTCATATTCCCCGGTTTCTTTTAACGCCTTTATAATTTCACCACATAACCGGTCTACCGTTTCAACTGCGATCTGCATCCCTGCCATATCTTTTCTTATTTCCGGAAGATTCGGAAGTGCTTTGGGTACCTGCACATAGTCTGCTTCATAGCCTTCCGGCACTCTCGGATATTCACGGTGTGTGCAGCCGAATCCGACTGCCAGAAAAAATGGCCGGTCTGTTTTTTTCCGCTGTTTCAGATAAGAAATCGCATTCTGCGCCGCCAGTTCATCCTGCCATGTGTATAATTCACTCTGTGGCAGATCTTTGCGGTAATAGTGCTCCGGATTCAGGCATTTTTCATACCCTAAGCATGCTTCCTCATGCAGTCTGATCTCATGCTGGACACCGGAGAGCACCGTCTCATATCCCTGTGATTTCAGATAGTTTGCAAGATGATGCTTTCCATTCACCCGAAATCCCCGGTGGGACAATCCGATGAGCCCGTTATTATGTGGATACTGTCCCGTTAATAGCGCTCCCCTGCTCGGGGAACAGGTCGGGCTTGCACAGTACATCTGTGTAAAAGCCATGCCCTCCCTGGACAGTTGTAACAGGTTCGGTGTATGTACCGGATAGCCATAAGTCTGCAGATATCTCCCGATATCATGTGTATTCAGATATAAAACATTCATCCCACATCCCAGCTCTTTCCCTTATATGCATTCTTATTATTTTTCCACGAAAATAGGAGATACCCATGCTACATCTCCATTTTTCAGCCAGACTCTCAGCCGGTAATTTGCCCCGGCTTCCATGTTGATCTCTTTTTCGTAATTTAATGTATACGCTTCTTCTGGGACCGCCTGCCGGATTCTTGTCTTATAGGCATTATGCCAGTAAAAGTCATCCCGGTAATGATCCACATTGCCATATACACGTTTTGCGAGATCAATGCTTTCCTGATACTGTGCTAAGATGCGGGAAGTTTTCATTAATTCACGGATTGTAAAATGATATTCATAATTGTCCACTTTCAGGCAGACATCGCTTTCTGGCGTTCCCTCCACTTCAAATACAAATCCTTCTTTTACCACAGCGCTCGGTCCCATCCAGTGTCCGGTCGTCGTTGACATATAAGTCGTCATATGGAACCTGCAGCTGTCGTCTGTAACATCATATAATTTCTGTCCGTAACTGTTCCATGCTTTATCGATGGAATGCAGTCTGCCCTCCACATGCAAAGAGCCGTTCCACTCTCTCACCAGCATATCCTTATAAAATCTCGGATTCGGTCCCCAGCCAAATTCTACGGCAAATTTCACACGGATGGTCTCATTCTCTCCAAATGTTTTATTCTCCCATGTCCCGGAATGAACGATCATCTCCTCTAATACATTGTTTTTCAGTATCTCCACACGGTCGATCGCGTCTGCCGCGCACACGGAAATTTTCATTTTATGTTTTCCCGGCGCGATCACATCCCCCATCAGCTTGTCGTCGGCGGTAAAATCAATGTCCATCCGGCTTCGGCTCACGCCATATACATGTCTTGCTTTCATTCCCGCCCAGATGGCTTCCTTCGAGCAGTCCTCTGCGATCACGCACATCGTTCCATGGTCATACACTGCCGGAACATTGTGATTATCTCCCGATGCGATGCATCCGACATGAAGACCTGCTTCAAGCCCTCTCTCATAACAGGTTTCTCCTGTTCTTGGTCCCATGTGCAGATGCCGTTCCATATCCATACCACCGGTATCATTCTCACTGCATCCATGACTGGAGTATATTTCTGCAAAAGGAGAGAATTCTTCGTCGTGTGTCGCCCAGTTTTTTCCGCGGCTCTTTAATTGATAGGCAACATGATGTGGAATTCCGATCGCCTCGGTGCCTTTATAATCGTCTTTTAACTCCTGATAGCGCATCGGATGCTTCATATCCTGCTCATTATCAAGAAAAAAAACATTATGGTCTCCGTCAAACCCGCATCCCTGCCATTCATATCCCATAAACATCGGGAATCCGTCTGCATTTTCCTTCTTCGTCTTCTCCCTGATCTTCTCCCAGTCTTTTTCAATCTCTTCTTTCGGGCACAGATCTTCCAAGCCTGCTCCAGATTCTGTTTTCACCATCTGAAAAGGATAATATGCGATCGGCCAGAAATCCAATACCTCTCTCGCATGCTCTGTCCATTTATCCAGTTCGTCCATCTGGTTGTGATGAATATTACTGTGTAAATCTGTCCATAACTTTTTCATATTATTCTTCCTGTTCGCCTTTCATATATTTATCAGTTGCTTTTCTCTGCTGTGCATCCCCCTTCTTCAAAAGGACAATGAGCACAAACGTTAAAATAATGAACGCCAGGCAGATCGGTCTCTTCACAAAAATAGTCCAGGAACCGCCTGACATGACGAGTGCATTACGCAGATTAGATTCTGCTGTAGGTCCAAGTACCATTCCGAGAACGATCGGAACGGAAGGAAAATCCAGTTTCTGCATAAAATAAGCGATCACACCGAACAGAAGCATCACATATACATCCATCTCAGAACTTGCGATTGCAAACGCACCGGCACAGCAGATCACAACCAACAATGCGGTCAGCAGTTCCTGCGGGATATGTGTGATCTTGACAAAAAGTCCGAGTAAATATTTTCCCTGGAAAAACATGATAAGCTGTGAGATCACGCAGCCGATCAGGATCGCATAGACAACCGGTCCGGAAGTTTCGAATAATTTCGGTCCTACAACAAGACCCTGCATCGTAAATGCGCCCAGTAATGTTGCTGCAACCACATCTCCCGGAATACCGAGTGTCAGAAGTGGAATCAACGTTGCCGCCGTCGCTCCGTTATTGGCGGATTCCGGTGCTGCAATTCCTTTGATCTCACCCTCACCGAATTTTTCACCCGGTTTTGCTTTTCTCTTGGCTTCATTGTAAGCAATGAAAGATGCAATTGCCCCGCCGGTACCCGGTACTGCCCCGATAAATGCCCCGATCAGGGAAGATTTTGCCATAACCGGCAGTGTCTTTTTCACATCCTCTTTTGTGATATGGTCGTTCTTATCTGCCTTTTTCAACTGTGAGACGACTGTCTCCTCCGTCTTATTGATGCGGCCGATCATCTGTGCGATGGCATAGACTCCAAGCAGGACTGCCAGCATTTTGACGCCGTTATACAGTCTGATATTACCGAATGTAAATCTTGAGACTCCACTGACAGCATCAATCCCGACGGTTGCGAGCAAGATTCCAAGCCCACCGCTGATCAGACCTTTTACAAGGCTTTTTCCGCTCACTGATGCAATAACGGAAAGTCCAAAAATCGCCAGTGCAAAATACTCCGGTGAACTGAACTTCATTGCCACTTTGCTGATCTGTGGTGCAAAAAATAAAAGGCACAATGCACTGACAAATCCACCAAATGTAGATGCCGTAAGTGCCATGTCAAGCGCTCTCCTCGGCTGTCCGTTTTTGCACATCGGATAACCGTCGATCAATGTCGCTGCAGCGGCATTCGTACCCGGCGTATTGATCAGGATCGAGCTGATAGAGCCACCGAAGTTAGCCCCGAAGAAAATGGCTGTAAGCAGTAAAAGTGCCGGTACCGTATCCATCTGGAACGTAAACGGAAGCAGCACAGTGATCGCAAGATTTCCATTCATCCCCGGTATTGCGCCGAAAATAATTCCAATAAAAATTCCAATATTGGCGAAAATCAAATTTTGCACGGTAAAAAGATTTCCCAGTGCCTGTAAGATAACCTGTCCCATTTTTTCCTCCTGTCACTATGGCATCTGAATGTGTAACACTTTTGCGAAAAGAAGATATAAAACTACTACCATCGCAATTACAATCACATAAAATAATTTTTTCTTCGTCCCTGTCATTGCCAGTGTTGCCACTCCAAGTAAAATCGTGGAGATAAGGAAACTCCGTTTAAATAAAATACCGTAGACAAGCAAAATCACCATATACGCAAGTGCTTTCAATTCTTTTCCGACAACCAACGTTTTTTCTGTGTCTTTTTTCAAAACAATACTCTGTACCAGCAGGATGACGCCGCATACGATCCATAAAATACCAATCGCGTATGGAACTGTCCTTGACGTGATCCCATAGGTTGCGGAATAATCTTCTGCAATCTGAAGCGGTACAAGGATCAGGCAGATCACTCCAAGGATCAGACTCACAATCCCTGCTACCAGATTTGACTTATATTTTATTTCCATACTTCTTTCCTTTCTTCCCTAAAAAGAGAATCCGCGCCATCGCACTGACAGCACGGATTGTCTTTTACTGTGCGTAATATTTTTCGTAAGCTTCTTTACACAAATCTGCTGTATCCAGAATGATCTGTTTTACTGTCTCTCCATCTTCAAGAGAAGGTGTATAATTTGCATTTTTTGCAAGTTCTTTGAATTCATCTGTCTCACTGTAATCCAAAATTGCCTGATGGATAGCTGCTACATCGTCCGGATTCACATCCGCTTTGGTCATGATAAAGTTGCAGGTACGGAATACAATATCGTACCCCAATGACTGTACGGTCGGAACATCATATCCTTCATATCCGGTATAATTTTCTTCTGAGAATACTGCAATCGGTACAAGGCTTCCATCTTCCACATACTGGACACCAACAGATGCCGGTGCGATCGCACAGACAACGTTGCCACTTGCCACTGCAAGCAGGTCTTTCGCACTGCTGTCAGAAGTCACTGCTTCCGCTTCAATTCCCGCCTCACCAAACAACATGGTAGCAAGAAGATGGGTAGCACCGCCCGGAGCATTGCTTCCATAGACAACACGGTTGTCTGCTGCGTACTTGACAAGGCCATCCCAGTCTTCAATTCCGCTGTTGGACGGGCTCACAAATAGCAGCTGGTCTTCTAATACAAGGTTGCTTACGAACTGATAATCGTCAATATTCATATTGATATCTTTGTTGAATAACGGTGCCAGTGTGAACATGGCAATACCACCGACCATTAACTCTGTTGCATCTGATTTCGCGCTATCAAGATCTGCAGCTGCAATTGCACCGTTTGCTCCTGTCAGGTTATTGACTACCGCTGATTTGCCATATGTCTCCTGTAACCCCTGTGCGACAATTCTGGCAATTGTGTCCGCAGAACCACCTGCTGCAAATGGAACACGAATGCTAAAATCTTTCGATGGTGCAAAAGAATCTGCCGTGACAGCTGCTGCATCTGCGCTTCCAGCTTCTGTGCTCTCCTCCACCACATTCTCCTCTGCAGTCTGCTTTTCCGACTCACCTGTGGTATTCGTTCCCTCTGTCTTTCCACACGCTGCAACAGAAAGAGCCATAGCCCCTGCCATAATGATAGCCAACACTTTTTTCTTCATCACTTTTCCTCCTTTAGTGAAAATGTTTTCAGTTGTTTTCTGTATCTAAAAGCTATCACTTTCCTCATTACAAGTCAATTGTTTCTTTCTTTTTCTTAGTAAAATCAGTACTTTTGCATATTAAATTACATACGCTTTTGTGCACTTTTCCTTAGTTTTTCTCTTATTTTTACTGAAACCGTTTTCAGTTATTAGCTACATCTCTTCTATGTAGAAAAAAACAGGTCAAACTCAGATTTCTCTGATTCGGCCTGCTTTTTTCCACCCTAACTTCTGTATTTTTCAGCTTTTAAAACTTATATTTGACTTTTATCTCATACTTTCTTGGTTCCCTGTCCTCTTTCTCACCGGTGATCTTCTGATTCAAAAGCTCCGCGGCACAAATCCCGACCGCTTCCGGATTCTTAATGACTAAGGAACAGTCCATGCCAAGCTTATCCTCTGTCCCTTCCAGCGCAAATCCGGCTATGTCTACCCTGCCGATCCACTCCGGATACAGTTGATGGATCCCCATCACAATATATTCCACAATATCGCTTCCGTATCCGATAATCACCGGCCGTTCTCCCTCTTTGAGCACACTTTTCAGCTGATGCAGCGCATCGAGCACCATCTCAACCTTTCTGGCTGTATATATTTTGATCACACGTTTTTCCTCATAGCCGGCTTCCCCAAGCGCCTGGCTGGCTCCAGCCAGACACATCCTTGTATTAAAGCTGTCACTCCATCCAAACAGCATCATGATCCGGCTGCACGGTCTGTTTTTGAGCAGCCAGGATATCAGCTGATACGAGTTATCCCTGTGATTTTCCAGTACCATATCGCAGCCGATATCTTCCTGCCTGTCAATTGCGATCATATTTTTATAATTTTTCGCAACGCCCTGCAAATATGGCGTATTCTGTCCACTCGGTGCGATAATGATCCCCGCCGCCTTCTGATTCAGCAGTTCCTGCACATAAAACAATTCCTTTTCCCGTTCACTGTCACTTTCGCAGATATATGTCACATACTTTCTCTCAAAAAAATAATCACTCACCACATGGCAGATTTTCCCAAAAAAATACTCCATATGCGGAACAATTAATCCAACGATCTGTGTCTGCCCTCTTTTGAGATTTCTTGCAAACACGTTCGGCTCGTAATGCAGTTCATTGATCGCATTTTTAATGTTATAGGCTGCAAGCGGCTGAATGCTCTTTGGATCCGCCAGATATCTCGAAACAGAACTGATCGACACACCTGCCAGTTCTGCCACTTCCCGAATTGTAACCTTCTTTTCTTTCATAATTCACCCTAATATACGATAGATTTATTTATTCCTTTACGCTAACATATTTCCCGTAAAATTTCAATCACACTCTTTTGCCAGCCGTCCTCGTTTCGATCGCTTTTTGATTTTTTTGCAAACGTTTGTCTAAAGCCACCCGCTTTTTTCTGCAAGTTCATGGTATAATAGAACTGCCATGCGAAGCATGTGTAGATCAAGATCATGAAGCTATGCTTCATGATATAATAAGACTGCCGCACGAAGTGCGTGTAGATTACGATCATGAATCGCAGATTCATGATATAATATGAGTACAATTATCATTTATCACGCCAAGGAGGTTTATATGCAGATCACATTACGTTCGAACGGTTATGAAGTTCTTGTCAATACGATGGGAGCTGAGCTGAAATCTTTCAAAGATCCATCCGGAAAAGAATATGTCTGGAATTCAGATCCGGTTTACTGGATGCGCTCTTCCCCACTTCTTTTCCCGACTATCGGAAATTTAAGAGATGGAAAAACAACGATGAAAGGGCAGGTATACGCTCTCGTCAAACACGGTTTCTGCAAGGATTCTGAATTTGAAGTCACAGAACAGGCTCCTGATTCCGTTACGTTTCTTTTACGTGCCAACAGCGAAACCTTAAAGAGCTACCCGTACCAGTTCGAGTTGTCCCTTTCCTACCACTTAAACGGAAGCACCTTATCGATGGATTACCATGTTGCCAATCATGACACTGACGAAATGTTCTATCACATCGGCGCACACCCTGGCTTCATGCTGCCGGTTGGGGACGGTGAAACGCTTGCTGACTGCGTCCTTACTTTTGAGAAAAAGGAAACATTCACTTCCTACGCATACGATCTGGAGCATCTGGAATTTAACGAAGAGCACAAAGTAAACCATCAGTCTTCCGGAAACGTGCTCCCGCTCAACGTTCCGATGTTTGATTCCGATGCTGTGTTCTTTGAACACACGAACTCCCATCGCGTATCACTCACAAACGCTGCCACAGGAAAGGGTGTTTCGATGTATTATCCGGATTTTGCATCCATCGCGTTCTGGACACCGGCTGGCGGCAAAGCTCCGTTCTTATGCCTGGAACCATGGAACGGATCTGCGATTTTTAAACAGGACGACGATATTTTTGCACATAAGAGAGGCATTCTCTCTCTGGAACCGGAAGCATGTAAGGATTACCATCTGGAGATTTCTTTGTTAGAGTAGTCCGGTTCCGTTTTGTCCGAAACGATGAATCAAAAAAGACTTCGAACTTTGTTATTCTGTTCACAAAGTTCGAAGTCTTTTTCGATTAACCGGCAACCTTTTTTCTCGTTCCGGCAGCCTTCCGCTTTTTGCCGGATCCACTCGTATCCGGATTCGTTACAATTTCATGTTCCACATAATCTCAAGCGCCCCGTCCATAACCCGGAATTTTTCAAAGTACGCTTCCTCTTTCGGGATCCACAGCTTTCTGAACTGCTCCGCTTTTTCCAGACCGTTTCTTCTCTTAATATTCTCCATCTGGTCCTCCGGGGAGATGTTTAAGAAAATGCGGAGCTGATATGGATTTCCAAAGTACGGGTGCATGCTGTATGATCCCTCTATCACATTCAGCTTCCTGTACGGAATCTCATAAGCATCCATAAGTCCCCAACTCTGACAGCTGAACGGCTGATAGGAGACGCTCTCCTTCCTAAGGATCGGTGTAAGCACGGTCGCCTCGAAGCGCTCATAATCCACATTGCCGCCAGTCTCTGCCATCCGTTCCGGTGTGCGCTGCTCCATCCGCAGGAAAAAATCATCCATACGGAACACATTGCAGTCGAACACCTGCCCTAAATATTCCCCAAGTGTCGTCTTGCCGCTGCCGCACCTGCCGTCAATAGCAACCAAAATCGGGGCTTCGGATGCCTCTCTCTCTTTCTGTAATTGTCTGATTGCCTGTACCGCCGGTTCGAACCGCTCCCTGCAATGTTCTTTTAACTTCATATTCTGTCTCCGTCCTGTTTTTTCAAAAAATCAGTTCTTCTGGTACGCACCGTCCACTACACCCGCTGCGTACAGGCGGTTTACAAGTACCGGGATCAAAATCAGCTGGATAAGGATACCAGGGATCGCGTTCACGAAGCCTCCCATAAAGAACAGCTTCCATGTAAATCCTGCCCCCATCAGTCCGTAAACCACGGCAGAAACAAGTCCCCAGACAGCGCGTCCACAGAGCATGGCTGCAATCAGGGAAAGATACAGGGAACCGATGTCTTTGCGCATTTTCTTCGATAAAATGCCGGTCACAAATCCGTATGCAGCAAGCTCAAATGCCATACATACCGCATTTGGGAAAATTGCCGGCATTCCAAACATCGCTCCTCTTAAAAGAGGTGTGACAAATCCGACGATCAGACCATACGGCCAGCCACAGATATACCCGCACAGCAATACCGGGATATGCATCGGACAGAGCATCTTCCCCACCGCCGGGATCTGCATGGTAATAAATGGAAGAACCAGCCCAATCGCTAAAAACAATGCTGATAAAACCGTCTTTCTCACTGTCATTCTCTCTTTTTTCATGTTAACACTCCTCCTGTCTTCCAGTTCTTTTTCTTTTCACATTTATACTGCCTTCGTTTGAAACCTGTTATCAGTATAACATCTGTCTTCCTTTTTTGTACAACTTTTTTTGCAAACGTTTGCTTAATATTTTACGCAAATTTTGTGCAAATATGGTAAACTAACAGTATTGAAATTGCTGTATCAATCAGCCGGAAAGGTCAGGTGGCTACATGACAT
The DNA here is from genome assembly GCA_934320555.1 of uncultured Roseburia sp. Taxonomy (GTDB): domain Bacteria; phylum Bacillota; class Clostridia; order Lachnospirales; family Lachnospiraceae; genus Roseburia. The sequence goes on along the minus strand of CAKRFH010000037.1, from coordinate 5,591 downwards.
TAAAAGATATCGCAAAGGAAGCCGGTGTATCGATTTCCACCGTTTCCAGAATCATCAATGGTAACTCCTCCAATGCTGCCAGCAAGGAAGTCCAGGATAAAATATGGAAAATTGCACGGGCGGGCGGTTATGTCCCGAATGCTTCCGCCCAGTCTCTGAAGCAGAAAATGAAAGAAAACGCACCGCACCGCTCCATCGCCTGTGTCTATGCCAGAGCCTCGGATGCGCAAAACGATGCTTTTTTCTCTACCCTCACACGGAGTATCGAACAGGAGGCCTTAAAAGAGGGATATATCGTCAAATATTCCTTCTCCGCCTTTGACATCCACAATCCGGCGACGCAGAACCAGATTATGAATAATGAGGTCGACGGTGCCGCCATCTTAGGACGCTGTGACAAGGAAACCTTAAAATTTATGAAAAACCATTTCCGCAAGGTCATTTATACCGGTCTCAACCCGCTTGATGCCGATTATGACCAGGTCATCTGCGACGGAAATGCCATTGCCTCCGATGCTGTCAGCCATCTGATCACACTTGGGCATACCCGCATCGGTTACATCGGCGAAACAAAAAATGAGATCCGTTACGATGCTTACTGTGACACTTTGAAAAAACACCATCTCTCCTATGACAAAAATGTGGTGACCAACGTGCCGATCTCCTCCGTGGGCGGCTATCAGGGGGCAAAGCGGATCTTAGAACGCTCCTCCGATGTCACTGCATTCTTCTGCATGAACGATATCACAGCGATCGGAGCCATCCGCGCCATCACAGAGGCCGGTTACCAGATCCCTTCCGACATTGTCGTCATCAGCATGGATGACATCGACATCGCCCAGTATGTCTCGCCGATGCTCACCACGATGCACATCCCGATCGAGGAGATGGGAAAAATGACCGCCAAGATCCTCATTGACCGGATTAACAACGGACATACGCTGCCGCTTAAGATGTCGCTGCCTTACTATATGGCAAGAAGGGAGAGCTGCCCGTAGGCGGCTCTCCCTTCTTTTTTGCATGCAATTGACATTTTAGATATCTAAAATGTATTCCACATCAACATTTTAGCCTTCTGAAATGTATTGTTAATCAACATTTTAGAAAATAAAAAAGTGTTTTCATCAACATTTCAGAATATTATATCATCACTTAAATGATTTGAAAAGCAATTATTGCGAAAATCTACCTGAACATAATCCTCAAATACGTGTATCCCATTTTCCACAGAATGCATCAACGCTGGAGGATTAGGCTTTTTATTTAATATCTTTTTTGTTTCTTTTAATTATTCTTCTACAGTTTCAGTCCAGCCAGCAGATCCCCAAGGCTTGATCCAAAGCTCTCTTTGGACGTATACTGCTCCAAATCTTCTGTCGGTTCTGTGTCAACCATCTCCTCTTCCAGTGCTTTCATGGAAAGGCTGATCTTGTTGTCATTGGTATTCAATACCTTCGCTTTCACCTTCTGGCCTTCCTTAAGCACTTCGGATGGCTTCTTGATTCTTCTCTCACAGATCTGGGAAATATGTACCAGACCGCTTAAGCCGTTGCCAAGATTGATAAATGCGCCATATGGCATGAGGCTCTCTACAGTACCATCCATAACAGTTCCCGGAACGATCATGGAAATCTTGTGGTTGCGCTCCTCGATAGCAGCTTCCCTTGCAACCTGCTTTGCAGATAACACTAATTTTTCTTTTTCTGGGTCAACTGTGATCACTTTCGCCTCTACTTCTTTTCCAACCCACTCGTCGGTGTTCTCTACATAGTCCAGTGCAAGCTGGGATGCCGGAATAAAGGCACGGATGCCTTCTAAGAATGCCACAACACCGCTTGGCACACTCTCTTTGATGCGTACTTTTACAACAGTTCCATCCTCCATCATCTGCTGCAGCTTCTCCCATGCGAGTGTATCATTTGCCTCTTTTCTGGATAGTAAGATATTGCCCTGTCCATCGTCTGTCTTCACAACAGTTGCCTCGATCTCATCGCCCACATGGATCTGCTCTAATACTGCAAAATCCGGATCATTGCTGAAATCTTCTACTTTGATGATTCCCTGTGCGTAATATTTTAAATCCAGTGTGATCTCCTCTTCACTGACTGCGATGACTGTTCCTGTGATGATGTCACCCTCTTTGATCTGACGGAAAGATGCCTCTAACTCGTCTTTGAAATCGTCCATTGTTTCCATGGCTGTGTCCTCCTGTTTTTTCTTTCATCAGAATATATCTGACCTCCACAGTGCGCACGCCAGACAAAGCATAGCTTTGCCTGGCTGAGGGCTTTCGCCCTATTCAGCTTAAGCCAGCCAAAACCTTCCCTGCAAACAGTCAGGTTTTAGCTGTCTCAATCTGAGCACTGCTCAATGCTAATCACAGTATACCACTTTTCCAGGAAATCACAACTTTAAAGAGGTCTCCGTCCACATCAATGTGGAAGGTTCCCTTCTGGGCTTCCGTGAAGCTCCGTGCGATGGCAAGACCGAGACCGGAGCCTTCGGTGTTGCGGGAGGCATCGCCGCGGACAAAACGCTCCGTCAGCTCCTCTCCCTGTACACTTAACTCGACAGCTGACATGTTGCGGAGGATGATGACCACATTGTCGCCTGCCTCCTCGACATTGATGTATACACGGCTGTCCGGCATCGCATATTTCTGGATATTGACAAACAGATTTTCAAAAATGCGGTAAGTTTTCTGGTTATCAAGTTTTAAAATCACTTTTTTATCCGGCACTTTCCAGCGCATGGTCAGTCCCATCGCCGCGAATTTATCCTCATGCTCAATGCTCACCTGTTTCATGAGGTTGACCACATCGACATCCATCAGATTTAAGGTAATATTGTTCGTAGAGGCCTTGCTCACCTCAAACAGATCCTCGATCAGCACTTTTAGACGAAGCGATTTCTTCTCAAGTGTCTCAATGTAAGACTTCCGCTCTTCCTCTGTGATATCCTCTTTTTTTAACAGCTCTACATAAGTAGTAATTGCTGTGAGCGGTGTCTTTAAGTCATGGGACACATTCGTGATCAGCTCGGTCTTCATCCGCTGGCTTTTCACTTCCTCGTCCACCGCCTTCTTGAATCCGGTCTGGATTTGTGCCAGCTCTGCCTTGAACGGTTCAAACACGCCGATATCCTCTGTGATCTCCGTGTCCAGATTCCCCTCGGCAATGCGGTTTGTCGCTCTCATCAGCACCTGATAATCTTTCCGCACTTTTTCATACTGCCTTCTCAGCAGGTAAAAGAGTCCGATGGAATATCCGACTAATCCAATAATTCCAAACATCCACATGCACATGAGCATCGCAAGGATCAGGAAATTCACAATTACAATTTTCAGAATGACTTTGTTGGATTTCTCCTCGAAATCAATGTGTCTGACTTCCTCTAAGAACCCGTCCCACTTCTTTTTCGCCCACGGGAAAATCTGATAAATCAGGCTGTATTCCCGAATGTATTCCTTCACGCCCAGGTCAACTACTGGGTAGAGAATCAGTACGGTACCCATCATGATTCCAAAAATCACAAACAGCTCTCCGCCGGCCGCCAAAACATCCCATCCAATTGCATTGGCAAACCCTTTTTCCAGGCTGTACGGGAAAAGGTTGACCTCATCCATATAGGCTCCGCCCAGGGTAAAGCTTAAGATTGCGCCAAGTACTCCAAGCTCCATATTGTGCCACTTCGGAAGATAATCCGGCATGTCTGCTTTTTTCCATATTTTTTTGCTGCACATGATGCAGGTAAAGCATACGATCACAAGCATGCTGACAAAATAAAGCATGTTTCCGCCATTTTTTGAAATCAGATAATAGCTGCTCGTAAAGTAATCATCGTACAGAAACGATACCGTGTCATACGGAATTCCGTATACAACATCAAAGTTTTTGACCGGAACAAACGTATCACCGTTTTCTTTCGCAAACATCCGGATCTCATTATTCCGGTCTGCCTGCATCAATCCTTTCATCAGCGGATCACCGGTCGTTCCATCACCATATTTTTTTACGTCAACTGACATCATGCCGTCTTCATCAAAATGCAGGACAAAAATACACTCATAATTCGATGTCCACTTCTCTGCATCCAGATTTTTCAGTTCCAGTACCTTATTTAACGGGTTGCTCGTATTTTCCTCGCTCCTGCCTTCGCCTGCCGCGTAATAATCAATCTGAGAACGGCTTTCTTCGAAGTTTCCCTGCCATGTGCCAATATAATCATAATCATCCAGATCATCCGAATCCGGCAAAAACAGCTCCGTATCATTTCCTGTCCCCTGTGAATGCAGCTCTGCATACAGGACATAAGCCCCCTTATAAAGAGCTTCCAGATAAGTCGGATCAATGTTTTCCGCAGACGACTGCACCTTTCTCTGCTCCTTTTCTGCATTTCTGATCAGCCATGGAAAAAGGCACAAGTTGACTGCCGTGACCACAATAAGCCCTGCGAAAAGGATTGCGATCCTTATTTTACGATTGTTTTTCAATTTTATATCCAACGCCCCACACCACCTTTAAATATTTTGGTTCCTTCGGGTTAATTTCGATTTTATCCCGAATGTTTCTTACATGTACCATAATTGTATCGGTATTGATCGCCCGCTCGTTCCAGACTCTCTCGTAAATCTCATCTGCCGAGAACACCCTGCCGGCATTTTTCATCAGAAGTGTCAGGATCTTGAACTCGATCGGCGTCAGCTTCACCGGACTGCCATCCACGGAAAATTCAACGGTATCCTCATTCAGTTCGAGTCCTCCGATCACGTAACTCCGTTCATTTTGCGGTGTATTTCCGCTCATATTCATAAATCTCGTATAACGCCTGAGCTGGGAATTCACCCGTGCCATAAGCTCCAACGGTGTAAACGGCTTCGTCACATAATCATCCGCGCCGATGTTCAATCCGATCACCTTATCAGTCTCCTCGGACTTCGCTGACAGCATAATCACCGGGAAATCATGATGCTCCCGCAGGCGCATCGTCATCGTCACACCATCCATCCGCGGCATCATGATATCCACGATCGCCAGATGGATCGTCTCCCGCTCAATCACCTGCAGGCCTTCCACTCCGTCTGCTGCCTTGTATACCTGATAGCCCTGGCTCTTTAAAAAGATCTCGATACCGTCCCGGATTTCTTTGTCATCCTCTACAATCAATATGTTAAACTGCTCGTTTTTTAACTGTTCCATTTTATGTTCTCCCCATGCCATATTTCCATTTTTGTAAAATATTTTTACTGTCAAACATTATAGCACAGTCTTTCCGGTTCAGAAACCTTCCTTTTCCGCCGCATCTGTCCTCTTCTCTCCCTTCCCTCCTACTGGCTGTTTACTTCTGATGCTGTTATCATACAGAGGGAATCTAAATATATCCGGCAGGAAAAACGAAAGAATTTCTAAAGAAAGATAGAAATGTCTGCATAGCAAAACCCCGGCAGATTCAGAAAAACCTGAACCTGCCGGGGTTCTTATGGAAGCTGATAACGGGAATCGAACCCGTGACCTCCGCCTTACCAAGGCGACGCTCTACCGACTGAGCCATATCAGCATTGTTGAATGCTCAACACCTGTACTATTTTACTA
>CAKRFH010000036.1:0-25509 GCA_934320555.1 uncultured Roseburia sp. | reverse complement strand
ACCAGGAAGTACCGCTCTCTTTCGGCTCACATAGCCTAACGTCCGGCAGCGTCCCTTAGTTAATGAAACCCCAGTTTACATCAACTTTCTGAACAGCTCCTTCAGATCCTCCACGCTCGCATCCTTCGGGTTACCCGGTGCGCATGCATCTGCGTGAGCGGACTCTGCAAGGAAATCTAAGTCTTCTTCCTTTAATGCTTCTAACTTGGTAGGAATACCCACATCGATAGAGAGCTTCTGTACAGCATCAACTGCAGCCTTGCGGTATTCTTCCACAGACATGTCGTCCACGCCCTTAACACCCATCGCACGTGCGATCTCACGGTACTTCTCACCTGTACAGTCTGCGTTGTATTCCATAACGATTGGAAGCATCATTGCGCAGGCAACACCGTGTGGGGTATCATAAACAGCTCCTAAAGTATGGGCCATGGAGTGTGCGATTCCAAGTCCTACGTTGGAGAATCCCATTCCTGCAATATACTGTCCGAGAGCCATACCCTCGCGTCCTTCTTTTTCGTTGGCAACGGCACTTCTTAAAGACCTGGAAATAATTTCGATTGCTTTTAAGTGGAACATATCTGTCATTTCCCATGCAGCCTTTGTGGTGTATCCTTCAATGGCATGGGTCAGTGCATCCATACCGGTAGAAGCGGTTAATCCCTTTGGCATGGAGGACATCATATCCGGGTCAACAATTGCGATGATCGGCATATCGTGCGGGTCAACACATACAAACTTTCTCTTTCTCTCAACATCTGTGATAACATAGTTGATTGTAACCTCTGCTGCGGTTCCGGCTGTTGTAGGTACTGCAATGATCGGCACACAAGGTTTCTTCGTAGGAGCGACGCCCTCTAAGCTTCTTACGTCTTCAAACTCCGGGTTGGCAATGATAATGCCGATTGCTTTGGATGTATCCATAGAAGATCCACCACCGATGGCAATCAGATAATCAGCTCCGGATTTTTTGAAAGCTTCCACACCATGCTGTACATTTTCGATCGTTGGATTTGCCTTGATATCGGAATAGATTTCGTAAACGAGACCGTTCTTGTCCAGAACATCTGTTACTTTCTTTGTAACTCCAAATTTGATCAGGTCAGGATCCGAGCATACGAACGCTTTTTTGAAGTCATGTGCTTTTGCTTCGTTCGCGATCTCCTCGATTGCGCCTGCTCCATGATACGATGTTTCGTTTAACATAATTCTGTTTGCCATAGTGAATCTTCTCCTTTTCTACAATAGAATTTTCTGTTTGTTCTTTAAAATTGCGAAGTGTGTTAATTTTTTCACAATTTCTGTATTTTATTGTAGCAGAGACTTTTCCAAAAAGTAAGTTACAAATCCGTCAAAGTGTAACAATTTTCCAATATTTTACTATTTTTTTATACTTATATTCCCAAAAGGCTTCCCTTCGGCAATTATTCTATTGTCATAAACTATATGCTGCTGTCCTTTTCATACAACAGATGAAACTGTTTCCTGTCAACCACATTGAGTGTTACTGCAAGCGCGATCGTTGCCACGCCGAACACACCGACTGCAAGCCATGCGCTGTCATATCCGCTCCTGTCAACAATATTGCCGATCCACACGTTTCCGATTGCGGAGAAAGCCCCGCTGACCGTGTAGATGAAGGAATTGACTCGTCCCCAGTGTGTGGACGGCATACGTCTTGTCATGTATGGCTGGTTGCCAAGTGTATTGAAAACCTCCCCGGTGGTGAATATAACCATCAGCAGGAAATAAAGCGGCATGGCTCCCTGAACAAATTTGTACCCGAACAGCCCTGCAATAATCAGTGTCTCGCCGATCAGGATTTTTCTGACATCCATGATTTTCCCGAGGAAGGTTGTGATTACCGGTGTCGCAATAATGACAACCAGTGCATTGGTGCTTGTCAGCATCCCGAAGATTGCAGCACCCTTTGCCCCATACAAGGCTTCCATATTTAATGGCAGCAAATAGTTAAACTGTGCATACACAAGCCCGCCAACTCCTGCCACAAGCGCATAAATGAAAATCGGCTTGCGCTCCCACAGGATTTTGAATACATTTTCGTTTTCTCTCTTTTTCTCATACTCGCTGACCTGCTCTTTTTCCACAGAAAGCTGCTTGATAAACAGAATAATCAACAATGTAGAAGAAAAAGTTGCCAGTCCCTCAATGATGAAAGACAATCCCAGATGATTTTCAAACAGGAATCCTGCGATTGTCGGGGATAAAACAAGTCCTAAATTCATGCCAAGGTATTGCAGGCTGTACGCCTTCTCCCGGCTCTCGCTGTCGCTTAAGTCCGCGATCAGCGCATCATATGACGGGCCTTCAATCGTTGCGAATACCCCCGCCACATAGATCAGGGCGATGCTGTGTCCCGACAGCGGGAGCAGACCGCAGATGATGTAGGAAATCACCGTGACCATGTCACAACAGATGATGATTTTCTTCCGGTTTACTGTGTCTGCTAACTTTCCGCCAAGTAACATCATCGGAAACTGCAAAATGGACATCGCCATCGTGATCGTTGCGATCGTTGTGGCGTTATAGCCCAGTTTGTTTTTCAGGATCAAAGTCATGATCGGCCAGACCAGCGATCCCATACTCGTTACAATTCTGCCAAAGAAGAGAATATAAATCTCTCTGCTCAGGTTTTTATATTGATTTAAAAATTTCATAATTCTTTTATGCAAGCTCTGCGAACTGCGCCATATAGAGCTTATAGTAAGCTCCTTTTTTCTCCATCAGCTCTGCCGGACTTCCCTGCTCTAAAATGCCTCCTTTGTCGATCACAAAAATACGGTCTGCATTCTGGATCGTGGAAAGACGGTGTGCGATCACAAAGCTGGTTCTGCCGGCAAGCAGAGCTTCGATTCCTTTCTGTACTAAAATTTCCGTGTGTGTATCAATGCTTGACGTTGCCTCATCTAAGATCAGAATTTTCGGCATGGAAACCATCGTTCTTGCAAATGCGATCAACTGACGCTGTCCGATGGAAAGCCCTGCACCGTGCTCTTTCAGTTCGGTGTCGTAGCCTTTTTCCATTTTCATAATAAAATCGTGCGCATTGACTGCCTTCGCTGCTGCAATGACTTCCTCGTCTGTCGCATCCAGTTTTCCATATAAAATATTGTCTTTGACGGTTCCCTGGAAAATGAAGTTATCCTGGGTCATGACGCCCATCTGCCGACGCAGGCTGTTCATAGATACCTTTGTCAGATCGTAACCGTCGATTAAGATTTTTCCCTGTTCAATGTCGTAGAAGCGGCTGATTAAGTTTACAATTGTCGTTTTCCCTGCCCCGGTCGGACCAACAAGTGCGATCGTCTCCCCAGGCTTCACAACAAAGTTCACATCCTCAAGCACTTTCGTCTCTGCCGGAGTGCCTCTGTCATACGTAAAACCAACATGGGAAAAGGTAACCTCTCCCTTCACTTCTGGAAGTTCATCCACATCTTCCCCGTCCACGATGTCCGGCTTTGTATCAAGGATATCAAAGATACGCTCTGCCGCCGTCAGGTTCGTGATGAGGTTATTGTAAAAATTGCTTAAGTTCATAATCGGATTCCAGAACATGTTGATATAGCTTCCGAATGCCACCAGAAGTCCAACGGATACTTTCTCGAATCCGAGGAACCGGATGCCGACAAGATAAAGCATCATGGAACCGATTCCCCAGCAGAAATCAATGACCGGTCCAAACATATCCGCATAAATCACGGCATCTACAAAGGATTGTCTCTGCTCATTCGTCAGATTCTCGAATGTTTCCTTTGTCTCATCTTCAGCACCAAAGCTCTGTACCACATTCATGCCTGCGATATCTTCGTGGACATAGGCATTTAAGTTTGATGATTTTTTGCGGAAAATCTGCCATCTTTTGTGTGACATATTCTGCACAAAGATGATTCCAGCCACCATAATTGGGATGGTACTTAAGGATGCCAGTGCCAGACGCCAGTCCTTGATCACCATGATGACCACAACACCGATGACCGTGATGAACTCCGGGATCAGCGTTGTTACCATGTTGGTGAGGACATCCTTTAAGGAATTGACATCACCGATGATTCGCGCCAGAATTTTTCCGGTCGGTCTGCTGTCAAAAAAGGAAAAGGACAGTGTCTGAATATGCTCGTACAGATCCTGTCTGATGTTTAACAGAATTTTGTTGGAGATAACGGACATGCCGTACATTCTTACTTTTACGAGAATGATAAAAATAATATTTAAAATGAGTGCGAAAATTCCAAGCATAATCAGACCTTTGATGTCTGACTTCGCAATGTAGTGGTCGATCGCCTCCTCGATCAGCAGCGGGTTTACCAGTGTAATCAAAACAGTAATGCCCATGCAGATTAAGATACCGACGATCGCTAATTTATAATCTAACAGGTAGGAAAGCAGACGGCGGAGAATTTTTTTCTTGTCGGTGTTTTCCATATATTCGTCTTCACGGAATGAATTGACTGCCATGAGAGGCCTCCTTTTTTTCCTAAAAATAATTTACGTTGTGGGCAGCTCTACATAGCTGCTTCTGCAGATAAGTAGCTGCCGTACTGCGCCTGGTAGGTTGCATAGTAGAGTCCCTTCTTCGCTAAGAGCTCCTCGTGGGTTCCGCGCTCAGCGATGACGCCATCTTTGAGATAGATGATCTCGTCGGCGTGGCAGACGGCGGAGATACGGTGGGCGATGATGATTTTCGTCGTATCTGTGAGGGTGTTTAAGGTCTTCTGGATTTCGTGCTCGGTCTCCATGTCAAGGGCGGATGTGGAATCGTCCATGACGAGGATTGGACTGTGCTTGGAGAGGGCACGCGCAATACTGATACGCTGTTTCTGCCCGCCGGAAAGTCCTACGCCACGCTCACCGATAACGGTGTTGTACTGTTCGTCCATTTTTTCAATAAAGCTGCTCGCCTGGGCACTTGCTGCTGCACTCCGGATTTCATCCATCTGCATCGTTTTCCGGTTTCCCATTTTGATATTCTCCTCAATCGTATCGGAAAAGAGGAAGACATCCTGCAGAACTACCGCAATGCTTCGACGGAGCTGTCTTAGGGACAGTTTCCGAATATCCACACCATCTAACTTCACGCAGCCTTCATTTGCATCGTAAAAACGGTGCAGCAGGTTGATAATGGAAGATTTTCCGGAACCGGTTGCTCCCATGATTCCCAGTGTTTTTCCCTCTTTCACAGAAAAACTGATATCCGAAAGAATCTTCTTGCCATCGAGTTCGAAGGAAACATGTTCAAAATCAATATCCCCTTTAACGGAATCTAATGTCACACTGTCCCTGGCGTCCTCAATCTCCGGTTTCACATCGTAAATTTTACGGATTTTCCGGTAAGATGCCACTGCGGAGGACAGGTCATTGGTGAGCCAGCCCATCATCTCCATCGGCCACGTACAGTTGCGGCTATATTCCACATAGGCTACAAGAGCACCTAATGACATATTGCCATGCATGACAGAGATACCTCCGAGGATGGTCGTGGCAACCGGCAGTGCTTTCCCTACAAACTGGAAAATCGGATAGTAGCGCACCAGCACCTTTGACTGTGTGATATTTAAGTTGTAGTACCGCTCGTTGTGGGATAAGAACTTTTTGATCTCGTAATCTTCCCTTGCAAATGCCTTTACAGTACGCACACCTGCCAGATTTTCTTCTGCCACTGTGGTAAGCACCGCATTTTCCTCACTGATGTCCTCATAAATCTTATCCAGCCTTCGCTCCATGATAATCGCCACTGCGGCACATCCTGCCATGACTGCCACCGGAAGAAATGTCATCTTCCAGTTGAGGGAGAACATGCAGTACAGGACAAAGGTCACATGGAACGCCACCTCGATCAGAAGCATTCCTACATATCCCAGCGCATTCTGTACTTTATCGATATCATCCTTCACTCTCGCCATCAGCTCTCCCGTGTTTGTGTCATCGAAGTAGCGCATCGACAGTGTCTGGATATGGTTAAATAAATCTTTTCGCATCTCTGCCCCAATCCTGGTTGAGAGATAATCAAATGTAAATTCCTTGCAGTAACCGAAGATGCTCCGTCCAATTCCTACAAATACAAATCCAGCCAGAAGCTTCGTCAGAAGCTCCATCTGACCGCCCATAATGACGTCATCCACAATGCTCTGCGTAATTTTCGGATATAACATATCGAGCGTGATAGCTATGAGCATACTTGCAACCGCAAATACATACCCATACCAGTAGCGTCCGATATAACTGCTTAATTTTTTCATAGTCTGCTCTCCTTGTTTTCCCCTTTACCTCTTTTTTTCTTTCTCCAGATACAGTTCCCGTGCTGTCTCCTGCGGAAAACGGGACACAGATACTGTTTTCCGCCAGATACCTCCGGTTCCCTTAACGCTATCATCCGTGAACCGGTGCCGTATTTTGCAAACACACTATTGTCAAACAATAAAATGCATGCTCCGCGAACATTCTATTGTTATGAAAAAAGCGCCCGCGCAGTCATCCGCTGCGGGGCGCACCATGGCATACAATTGTCCGGTTTTATCGCATAAAAAATCCGCAGCGAATTACACTGCGGCTCCATCTTCTTTCAGAAACTGTATCGTACAGCTTATCTAAGATTTCCGAGGTAATTCTCTCTCCTATGATTCATTTTTCTTTCTGTCTTATCGTACAATGCTGTAAACTGAATCATATCGTTACCTCTCTTTCTTAAAATTTTGCACTTAAGAAGCATCGCATCTTAGCTCTGCCCTGATTCATGTGCAATTTAGCTTACTATCCAAGTAAAGCACACGGAAACACTATTGTCAATACAATTTTGATTTTTTTGCATCTAAATATCTAATTGTCACAAATTTCCAGCATATCTTTTCTGTCATTGCAGACAATAGCATCAGGACATACAACAACGGTTTGCATCCGGGATATCGTGGTGTGATGCCGCTGTCGTGCTCCTGCCAAACCGGCATCGCACTTATCGGTTCCCGGTCTGGCAAACTGTCAAACACGCGAAAAAATATGGAGGTGAAACCATGAGCGGATCTAACAATTCAGGTTCAGGCACCAGTAAAATGGCTGTACCACAGGCAAAAGAGGCTATGAATCGTTTCAAACAGGAAGTTGCAAGTGAGATCGGTGTACCTTTGAAAGAAGGCTACAACGGTGACTTAACTTCTGCACAGGCCGGAAGCATTGGTGGTGAGATGGTCAAGAAAATGATCATGAAGCAGGAAGAACAGATGAAGAAATAGCCATCAGGAAAAAAGCCACTGCACATCTCTCGCAGCTGCCAGAGATATGCGGTGGCTTTTTTGTAAGCTTGTGAACTTTTTACTCTTCTAAATTGCGGTAAACAATACCCTTTTTCACCTGGGCAGATACTTCTTCGTCATAGTCTGTCAGGCAGTCTAATAAAGCGAGTGAGAAGTCGATGCCGGTTCCCATACCACGGCTTGTGATGATGTTGCCATCTACCACAACGGCATCCTCACAGGTCTCGGCACCTGTTAATTTTGGTTCAAATCCCGGATGGCAGGTTGCATGTCTTCCCTCTAACACACCTGCTGCGCCAAGTACGCTTGGTCCTGCACAGATTGCAGCAACAATCTTGCCCTCTGCTGCGAATTTTTTTACCACTTCGTTTACGATCTCACTTGCACCAAGATTTAAGGTTCCAGGCATTCCTCCTGGAAGTACAACTGCATCGTATTCATCGAAGTTCACCTCTGAAGCAATTGCATCTGCAAAGAAAGTTACGTTGTGAGAACTGGTCACTTCTTTTTTATCAGAAATGGAGATGGTTGTGATCTCCATCTGGGCTCTGCGGATGATATCGACTACAGTGAGGGCTTCGATCTCTTCGCATCCGTCTGCCATAAAGATTGCTGTTTTTTTCATGATATTTTCCTCCATGATTTTCGATTTTGTACTGTTACAATCTTTTTTCATTATAAATCGGTGGAAATTTTACGTCAATATGTTTCTATTGGTGAAACTCCAATGTCCTGTTATGCAAGTAAAGAAAGACAACTGTACATATAGCAGAAAAATCCCCCTCTTCTCCTGCAAAATGGATATTTCTTCTGGCATACACTGCAAATTCACGATATAATAAGACTGCCGCACGAAGTGCGTGTAGATCACGCATTCTAAAAAGGAGATCCCCATGGAAATCGAACGAAAATATTTAATAGACACTCTCCCGGAACACCTGGAACAATACGAATGCAAGCAGATCGAACAGGGCTATCTGAATACCGATCCGGTTGTCCGGATCCGGAAATCGAATGACAAGTACACGCTGACTTATAAGGGTGCCGGGCTGATGTGCCGGGAAGAGTATAATCTGCCTTTAAACGCGGAAGCTTTCGCGCATCTGAAGGAAAAGATTGACGGCATTCTGATTGAAAAAAAACGGTATCTGATTCCGCTCACGGAGAAGCTCACGATTGAGCTTGATGTATTCGAGGGGGAGCTTGCCCCGCTTATGTTAGCAGAGGTGGAATTTGAAACGAAAGAAGAGGCTGAGCGCTTTGTGCCGCCTGCATGGTTCGGGGAGGATGTTACCTTTTCTTCGAAATACCACAACAGTACCCTCAGCAAGCGCTAAAACAAGTCCATTTCTCCACTTTTTATGCCTGTAAAGCGCTAAAATGCTCAGATTATTGGGAGTATTCCATAATCTGAGCATTCATTTTTCATTCATCTGCACCTATCCCCTGCCACAACATTGCTAGCGCAGTCTCGTACTCTCATAGCGCTGTCTGGTCCTGAGGCAGTTCTTAAGGGCATCATAGCGTTCCTCGATCCTGCCCTCCGGGATCACAACATCTAAGGCTACGGCAAGGATATTCACCATCTGGTCGTCTAACTCATCACGCAGGGATACCAGAATGTTATAACGCTCGTCGAAGTCTTCCGTATCAAGAAATTCAAGAACTTTGGGGTTGATCTGGGCATCAGATTCATCTGCCGGGTTTTCAACCGTCCGGCTGTCTTCTGTGATCCGGGCTGTTTCCTGTTCTGTGTTGCAAATTTTCCCGGAGCCTTCTGCCAATACTTCCGGGGTATTATATTTTTTTATTTCCTGTGTTTGTTTCTCCTCACAATTTCTGTATCCTGCCGTATCCGGAAATCTCTCTGCTTCGTCATAGTCCGCATCTGACGCTGCCCCAGTATCCTCCCGGGCAGATGCCTGCTCCACATGTTTCTCCCAATCTCCCGGCTCCACACGTTCAAAACGATATTTCTGCGTCACTTCAGGGTATTTCTCATGGTCAACTTCACTTGTAAACATGACAAGCGGTCTCGCGTACGTTTTGTAATCACCGTAGAGCGCCTGATAGATCACGAGCTGCTCCCCGGTCTCCGAATGTGTCGCCACCGTGACAACCTGATACAATTTATTCTTAAAATGGCGGTAAAATTCACCGCTTTTTGGGATCCGCTCCATCTCTGTCTCCTCCTGCTTTCTGTCTTCCCCTGCTGTCTTTCCATCTTTCCACTTTCACAGGCAATCCAAAACTGTTATAAATTGCTTCCGAACTCCTGATAGCGGTTTAGCATATCCACACCTTCCGCTACAAAATCGCGCTCAAATTCCAGATTGCCGCTGTATCCCATGATCATCAGATCCTGAATCTTCTTCATCTTATCGCAGTCCTCGTCGAACTTGGCACCGATCTGCTGTCCGACCGGTTTTCCCGGCTGCATTGCAACCTGCTGGCTCGGTGTCAGGATCGGGGCATCTGCAGCTCCGCGGGCTGCCTCATGCTGGAGATGGTCTGCTTCTTTCAGCAGATCCTGGTCATTCTCCTGCACATTCTGCTTTGCACGGCTTAAGATATCGCCATCCTGCTTTGTGACAGGTGAACTGCCCCTCTGATAACCGGCTGACGGACTGTATGTACTGCTCCGGTAAGATGGCGGTGCTGTACGGTACTTCTGATTTCCCGCCTCGGCGTTCGCACGCATCTCCTGCAGGCTCTTTGTTACTTTGTTCCGGAGCTCCTGCATCTGCCTGTAAGTGTCCGCGCTGTTCCTGCTTCCAGCCTGACTGCTATAGGAACTGTTGCCCTTATAGGATGTGCTGCTTTTGTAAGTTGTATTCCAGTTATTCTTCTTTGGTGGTTCAACCGGCTTTCCGTTGATATAAGTCGTTCTCTTCTTGCTGCTGCCTGAATTGTTCTTTGCGATCGCAGTACCGATCCAGATCGCAATAATTAAAAAAGTTAGTAACCCTGACATTCGTTCTCCTCCCGCTTTCTACAGTATCTCCTGCATGTATCTGCACCGTCTGTGCCCTGTGCTTCCCATGCAAAAACCATTTTTCTGTACAAAAATCTTTAAAAGTATTATAATGTCTTCATGCTCTTTTCTCAACCATTTCTTTTCCGGAAGAGAGACATCGTTTCCATACGTCATTTGCAGAACCACACTTTGGAATGTTTCCACTGCCTGACGATGTGGACTGTAACACAGAAATTATACAAATTGGAGTTTCCTAATGTTTACAAAAAAATTAAAAAATATGTCCGGGATGCAGCTCATTGCTCTTGGATTTTTCATTCTGATCCTGATCGGAGCGCTGCTTCTGATGCTGCCGGTTTCTTCCAGACAGCGGGAAGTGACACCGTTTCTGACCGCCCTTTTTACCGCCACAAGTGCAAGCTGTGTGACCGGGCTGGTCTTAGTCGATACCTACACACACTGGTCGCTCTTCGGACAGCTGGTCCTCTTATGTCTGATCCAGGTCGGCGGTCTTGGCTTTATCACGGTCGGCACAGCGGTCTCGATCATCCTGCGCCGTAAGATCGGTCTAAAGCAGCGCGGCTGGATCCGCGAGAGTTTCAATGTCTTAGACATTGGCGGTGCTGTCCGGCTGATCAAACGTGTGATTAAGGGCACGCTTTTTATAGAGGGGCTTGGTGCACTGTTGCTGTTTACACGCTTTTTGCCGCGGATGGGCGTGCTGCAGGCGTTTTACTACAGTATTTTCCATTCCATCTCCGCATTCTGTAATGCCGGATTTGACCTGATGGGAAAATATGAGGCGTTTTCCTCCTTTACCGCCTACTGCGATGACCCGGTCGTGACCTTCACGCTCATCGGGCTCATCCTCTCCGGTGGTCTTGGATTCTTCTGTTGGAGCGACATTGCTGACCATAAGTTCCATTTCCGCAAATACGCCCTGCAGACGAAAATGGTGTTAAGTGCCTCTGTCGTTCTTGTTTTCGGCGGAGCACTGCTCTTTTACCTGATTGAAGGCAATGCACTCTATGCCGGCATGACACTCACCGGCAAGATCTGTTCCTCTTTCTTCAGCGCAGTAACACCACGTACCGCAGGCTTTAACACGACCGATATCGGTGGCTTATCCGATGCCGGAAAGCTCCTGTCCATTATCCTGATGTTCATCGGCGGCGGCTCCGGCTCCACGGCAGGCGGCGTGAAGGTCGGAACGGTATTCGTCCTCATCCTTTACCTGCGTTCCACACTTCTCCGAAGCCCTGGAACCAACATTTTCGGACGGCGCATTGAATCCGACACCATCACAAAAGCATCTGCAGTGTTCTGTACGAACCTGTTCTTTTCCCTGATCGGAACCCTGCTTTTGTGTGCCACCCAGCACTTCGATCTCGCAGACGCCATGTTAGAAGTGGTCTCCGCCGTCAGCACCGTCGGCATGACCGCAGGACTTACCACAAAGCTGAACACACTTTCCAAGCTGGTCATCATTGTCCTTATGTACCTCGGCAGGGTCGGCAGCCTTTCCTTCGCCCTCTCCTTTACCGACCATAAGAAAATTGCCCATGTGATGCAGCCGGTCGAACCTATTAACATAGGCTAACTTCGAATTTCCAAAGCGAAACTCTTCATAACGTTACGATGATTCAGAATAAGAGGCAGTTCTATTTGCAGACCTTGAGGAGCCGCCGGTCCTTAGCTCGCAGACGAGCAGCAAATTGGTGGCCAGCCATTCATTCCCCAACGCGAGGCTGCAAGCTTAGTACCGCTGCGAGCGACGCGGAGTGCGAACGTGTCTGCAAATAGAACTGCCTCTTATTCTGAATCTACACAACCTAAAGTGAGTTTCGCCCCAAGATTATAAAAGGAGTACAAAAATGAAATCAATTTTAATTATCGGAATGGGCCGCTTCGGCGCCCACTTATGTATGGATCTCTCCAAATTAGACAATGAGATTATGATCGTAGACCGCGAGGAGGAAAAATTAGAAGATCTCCTCCCGTATGTCACCAATGCCAAGATCGGTGACTGCACAAATGAAAAAGTCATGAAAAGCCTCGGTGTTGGAAACTTCGACCTCTGCTTCGTCTGCATTGGTTCGAACTTTCAGTCCAGCCTTGAGATTACAAGCCTCTTAAAAGAATTCGGTGCCAGCTATGTGGTCAGCAAAGCGAACCGTGATATCCACGCGAAGTTTCTTCTCCGCAACGGTGCAGATGAAGTCATCTACCCGGACCGTGATATTGCAGAAAAAGTGGCCGTCCGTTTCTCCGCCAACCAGGTTTTCGACTATGTAGAGCTCGGAAGCGGCTACTCCATCTACGAGATCGCACCGCTCTCAGAATGGATTGGGAAGTCTGTCAAAGAAGTCAATGTCCGCGTAAAATATAATATCAATATTATCGGTATCAAAGGTGACTCTGGGATCAGCCTGACCCCTGGTGCTGACTATGTTTTCCAGAGCGACGAACATCTGATGATTATTGGCAGCCAGAAGGATATCGCCAAAATCGTGAAGAAGCTGTAAAGTATGAAAACATACCAAAAATGCCGGTTCTGACGGATCTGTTTATTCTGTCAGAACTGGCATTTTCCATTTATCCCTTATTCATGTTGTTATATTCCGTAAAACATATAATCGTTACTTCTCGTAAACTTCTGCCATCTTCGCTAATAATTCCCGGATTGGAAGATGTTGTGGGCATTGCTTTTCACATTTTCCACAGCGGATACATGCAGAAGCCTTCCCATGCTCCGGTTCACCAACTGCCCATTTATAACTCTGTCTCATAGCAGGGGTATCCCCAAACTGGATCATCAGATTATACGCTTCAAACTGATCTGGAATGAGGATTTTCTGCGGACATCCATCCACACAGTAGCGGCACTTTGTACAGGCAATTGTCGGCAGCTTTCTCAGTTCCTCCACAACCTCTCTGATTGCCTGCTGTTCTGTATCATTCAGTGGTTTAAACTGCTCCATATAAGACGTATTATCCTCTAACTGTTCCTCATTCGACATACCGCTTAATACGACCATCACATTGTCCAGAGATGCCGCAAAGCGCACTGCATAAGATGCATAGGATGCTTTTTCATTCTGTGCTTTTAAAACATCTGCCGGTTTTCCGATCAGATTGGACAGTGTACCACCCTTGACCGGTTCCATAACGATTACCGGTATGTGATGTTTCACTGCAACTTCGTAGCACTTGCCGGACTGCACGCTGTCTGAATCCCAGTCATAGTAATTAATCTGAAGCTGTACAAATTCAAATTCCGGATGATTGGTCAGAATCTCATCCAACACATCCGCCGTATCATGGAAAGAAAAACCTGCATGGCGGATTCTTCCCTCTGCTTTCATTTTTGCAAGAAACTCAAAAGCTCCCCTCTCCTCCATTTCTTTCATGCGTTCCTTGCCCATCGCATGAAGCAAATAAAAATCAAAATATTCTACCCCACAGCGTTCCAGCTGCATCTGGAAATACTTTTCAAAATCTGCATACTCTTTCACAAGCCATACCGGCATTTTATCTGCCAGAAGGAATTTTTCTCTCGGATAACGCTCAACCAGACATCGTCTGACAGCTTCCTCGGATTTCTGATTGTGATATGGAAATGCGGTATCAAAGTAGTTAAATCCACGCTCCAGATAAGTGTCTATCATTTTGCAGAAAGCCGCATCATCAATATGCTCGGATACTCCATCTGTAACCGGCAGGCGCATACAGCCAAACCCTAATTTTTTGGTAATCTCTTCTGTCATTGCATTTTTCATCGTACTCTTCTCCTATCTGATTTTTTATTCATAAATATAATCTCGGATCATCTGTTCCACTTTGTCAATACATCCTGCACACCCTGCTTCCATCATGAATGTCTCCATCAGGTGTTCCTCCAGATAATCCTCCAGAAATTTATTCCGGTTCTCATTTTCCATCTCGGCGATTTTGTCCCGCTTCTTAGGCTCATGTTCAAAATAATAGGCGAGCGCAAAAAAATTCGGGGAACGCCATTCCGAGGTATCTTCTAAAAGTGCATGCAGATTCTCTAATTCGCTTCTCAGCATAATGAAATTCGTGTTGGAGAAATCTGCTGCCATATGCTTCAATCCTTCGGTGGTCGAGTGAAAGTCGATATCATCTTTGCGGATTCCACATTCATGGTAGAGGCGGGTAAGATGGGTATTCAATTCTTCTAAATCCTTCTTCACCTGTTCCTTCGGTTTCTCCCCCATCGTATCCATCAGATCCATGACACCGCGCCTTGCCAGTGCAAAGTGTTCCTGCGCATCCACATAACTGTGGCACAGCTCTGAGCCGAGCGTCAACGCCTCCCGGAATTCACGGATCTGTGTATCAATCTGCTTTCTGTCCAGCTTTGCAGCAAGAAGCTCCTTCCGCAGCTCTTTGCACTCCCTATTTAACTCTTTTAATTTTTTCTGTTCCTCTGTCTTCGCTCCGAAAATCATCTCCGCACTCTGTTTCCTTTTTCTTCGTTATCACAATTTGTTTATCTGTGAAATATTATAAGCTTCTTCCAAATGCTTCTCAACCGTTTTCTGTCAGAAAAAATGGACAAATTATGAGTTCTCCCATAATCTGTCCGCTTTTCTTTTTCTTCTATACTCTTTTTCTGTTATTCACCTTATTCCAGGTACTGTGCTTTATAACTCACGCCATCTTTGTCAAACAGATCGGTCAGATCCAGCGTCTTCTCTGTATAATAGAGTGTACGGTTCTTCCCATAAATGCAATAAATCTGCTCTGTGGCAAGTGTCTTCACTGCGTCCGTATCAAGCTCATCTGCAATATAAACCGGAATCAGCTGCATCAATATCTGTGCGCAGCTCTCACGCTTCGAATATACGACCAGATTGTTCACTGAAGAACGGTTTCTTCCGTCCTCTATGCTGATATAAGAGGTTCTGGTCTCTCCATCCTGAAATTCGTAATAATGGTCTGCTTCCTTCTCCGTCATAATGTAATTATGGAAGGACACCATGCTGACCGGACCGGTATAGTTCATCAGCCCTGCCGGATACACTGTCGTACTGTTCCTGTCATAAATGTTATAGGAATACTGTCTGAGCACACCTTCCTCACTGGTAAGCCCCTCATCGAGATTTCTCGTATAGCCATCACAGCTCGAAATGGATCCAAGGGTATACCCCTTCTCCACAATCACATCTGCCAGATAATCTGTGATAAATGCATTCTGCATCCAGGCGAAATCTACGAACTTCTCTATTCCGTTCTCCTTCGCATAGGCAAGATATTCTTCTGATACATGCAGCTTCAGACGGTTGTCCCCGAGCAATTCCACATTCACCATAGAAGGATCGTTCGCATAAGCTGCAATCTCTCCAAAGTATGTGCGGACATCTGCATTCTGCTCTGCATCGTAATGAAAAGTCTCCGAATCATCATTACAGAAAAACAGATTCTTATACTCTAAATAAACAGGTGCCAGATAGATTTCTCTTCTGCCATACTCTGCCACCGTCTCAAATGCCCCGTACAGCACCGGATCCACCGTAAGCTCCTCATTCGGATGCTGGTTGATCTCGTAGATATTATTCACGCCCTCAAAGGCTTCATCGTTATGAAATACTTCATACGCTTTCACCAAAGCGTCTGTATATAGCAGCGTCAGTGCTTTCCTCTCGGCTGTGGCATCCACACCGGCTGCTCCGACATAATATTGGAAAATGAAATCATCGCCACAATTTGTTTCAGCGGATGAACTCGCCTCAATGCTTGTCCATCCGCTGTCATTACTCATCAGTCCGTTCAGTGCATAGATAAATGCCCCTGATGCGACGATCAGACAGGCGATCACTGCGATCAGCCTCTGTCTGGTATGTTTCTCCGAAAGCTCGATCCGCTGTACCGGTCTCACATTCGGAGTATGATTTCTGCTTCCGCTTCTTGTTGTTCTACCCATAAATTAAACAAATACAAATGCAAATGCCAACAGGAACAGTGCGATAACGACTGCAAGTACAATAAATCCTGCAATTGCACCCTTCTTGCACGCCTTGTAGTTGCGGTAATGTCTGTGCTTCTTGAAGATCATGGCTGCAATGATACCGATAATCGGCAGGAAGAAGGATACCAGTGCATACCATGCACTTCCGGTATCATGGAGCGGTGGGAGCTGGATCTCATCTGTTGCGATATGGCTCTCATGCGTTTCCGGCTTCTGTGCATCCTTGTCTACGATTGTGATCGTCTTAAGCGGCACATTCTTCTCACGGGTTGCCTTATACTCCTCGATCTCTTTCTTATTACCAAATACCCAGTGATCATGACCGATGCATACAAGCTCCGGCTTGTCTGTGCTGTAGTCATGCATGGATGGATCGTAGGTGTATAATACTTTGTTCTTCTCTAACTGTGGATCCGGGATCGGGATCGCAGAGATCAGAGAATGGGTATATGGATGCAGTGGGAAGTTAAATAACTCTTCTGCATCTGCAATCTCGACAATATCACCCTTGTAGATAACGGCGATACGGTCAGAAATAAATCTTACGATAGAAAGGTCATGCGCAATAAATAAATACGTCAGATCCTTCTCACGCTGGAACTTCTTCAATAAGTTCAGTACCTGCGCACGGATGGATACGTCTAATGCGGAGATTGGCTCATCGGCAACAACAAGTTCCGGCTCCATAACCATGGCACGGGCTAATCCGATACGCTGACGCTGTCCACCGGAGAACTCGTGTGGGTATCTGGTCAGATGCTCCGGGAGAAGACCAACCTCATTGATCATCTCCTCTACCTTGCGCACACGGTCTGCCTCGTTCTCATATAAGTGGAAGTTGTACAGACCCTCAGATACAATATAATCAACCGTTGCACGCTCATTTAAGGAAGCTGCCGGATCCTGGAATACCATCTGGATATTACGGATAACCTCACGGTCTAAGGATTTCGGGATCTTTCCGGAAATTCTTACGCCTTTGTATAAGATCTCACCGTTTGCTAACGGGTTGACACGGATAACGGCACGACCGATCGTGGTCTTACCGGAACCGGACTCTCCTACTAAGGAGAAGGTCTCACCTTTATGAATATCAAAGGTAGCGTTCTTTACGGCACGTACTGCACTGTCACCCTTTCCGAATGTGATATCCACATTCTTTAAGGATAATAATATTTCTTTACCATTTTCATCAATCGGACCATGCTCTGGTAAATGAGAAGCATGCTCCTGGTTTCCTGTGGTTTGATTTAGTTTAGACACGATCTAAATCTCCTATATATTGAATGCTTTAACAAGTTTCTCGTGGATGTTCTGGATTCCTTCCGGTTTCTCTACCTTCGGTGCATCCGGGTGAAGCAGCCATGTCTTTGCATAATGGGTGTCTGTCACCTTGAACATTGGTGGTTCCTCTAAGGTATCGATCTTCATACAGTACGGGTTACGTGGTGCAAATGCATCTCCGACGATACTGTTGTACAGTGACGGTGGTGTACCTGTGATCGAGTAAAGGGTTGTATTTCTCTCTGCTAACTGTGGCAGGGAAGAAAGTAATGCCCATGTATATGGATGACGCGGGTCATAGAATACTTCCTCAACCGTACCAACCTCTACGATCTGTCCTGCATATAAAACAGCAACACGGTCTGCGATGTTGGCAACAACACCTAAGTCATGTGTAATGAATACAATTGTATAATTGAACTCTTTCTGTAAATCCTTTAACAGCTTTAAGATCTGTGCCTGAATGGTAACGTCCAGCGCTGTGGTAGGCTCATCACAGATTAAGATCTTTGGCTGACAGGACAGTGCGATCGCAATAACGATACGCTGTCTCATACCACCGGAATACTGGAATGGATAATCGTCGAAACGTGCTTCCGGATTCGGGATTCCTACTTTATCCATCAGATCTAATGCACGGAGTCTTGCCTCATTCTCGGTACAGTCCTGATGCTTCATAATAACAGATGTGATCTGCTTGCCGATTGTAATGATCGGGTTTAAGGACGTCATAGGATCCTGGAATACAGTAGCGATCTTCGTACCACGGATCTGGCTCCAGTCTCTTCCATCCTTGATATTGGCAAGGTTCAGGACACAGATACCATGTAATCTCTCGTTGTTCTCATCCAGATATTTCACACGGAATGCTACTTTATCAAATACGGCATTTCTCAGCTCTTCATTGTCTAAATCAACCCCAAGCTGCATCGCCTCTTTTAATGCCTCCAGAAGCTCTTTATTCTGTTTGGTACGCTTGCGGAAAGAGAAACGTCCAACTGACAGATAAACCTCTTTTGCAAGAATTTCATTTCTTGCCTCTGCAGCAGCAGAAATCGGAGCACTTGTCTCCTTCGCATGCTGTTCCTTGAGCGCTGCCATCTTCTTATCAAATTCCTGATTATAAGCAGTGTCGTGGGCAAGGGAGTCTGCTCTCTCTTTTACCTTTGCAGCATGTGCTTTCTCGAATGCCTTGATCTTCTCATCCAGATCAGAGATCTTTTTTGCGGTCTCCTTGATCTTAGCCTTCTCCTTGGAAGGATCTAAAGTCTGCTTTAAGTTGAAGGCATTGGTTCTCTCGCGCTTTAATTCATGCAGCTCCTTCTCATAAGCAGCTGACTCTTCTTCGCTTAAGTCTCCTCTTCTTCTCTTCTCAGACTCTAACTCAAGCATTGCCTTGTAAGTGTCTGCACCAGCTTCTAATTTGGAATATTCATCCAATGTCTTTTTATTGTCAGCGATGACTTTTCTCGCATTGTCATTTAACTTAACGACTGTATCTGCAAGCTCTTCATCGTTGAAAATAATCTTACCATTGTCGATGAAACCGTTGCTGTCTAACATTCCCGCAAATGTCTTTGTAAAAACAGATTTACCGGAACCGGACTCACCTACGATGGCTATGGACTCATTCTCATAAATATCCAGTGAAACTCCACGGATGGCAGTAAGTACTCTGCCTCGCACATGGAACTTCACGACTAAATCTTTAACCGATAATAATACTTTCTTGTCTTCCATCTAACTAACCTCTACATGTGTGTTCTCGGGTCAGATGCATCACCAAGGTTCTGTCCTACCACGTATAAAACGATTGTGATGATAGAAGCAACGACTACCGGGCTCCAGAACTCGAACTGCCAGCCTGGGGTAAGCATCGCACTTTCTGACTCGTAAATCAATCTACCAAGTGACATATCTGACATACCCATACCGATGTAAGCTAAGAACACCTCGTAAGAAATGTAGGATGGGATTTCTGTTGCTGCCAGTGTTACAATAACAGATGTCATAAATGGAAGAATATTCTTCATTGCAATCTTAAAGGTGCTTGTTCCAAGACATTTAGATGCAAGGTTATACTCTCTGTCACGGATAATAACTACCTGTGTACGGATGAAGTAAGCGATTCCAAGCCATCCGGTAATGGTCAGCGCCAGTACCATGGTCCAGAAACCGGCTTTTAATAACATGATCATAACGGAGATCAGTAAGATATATGGGATGTTGGCGAGGATGTTGTATACCTCCTGCATGAACATATCCACTCTCTTCGAGAATCCCCAGATAGATCCGACTACCACACCGACAGACAGGTTGATCGCAGCACAGATGAACGCGAGGGAAATGGAAATTCTCGATCCAAACCATACCGCATCAAATGTGGACTGTCCTGCCGCACCGGTACCTAAGATCCAGTGGATGCTGAACCCAAGTCTCTCGATAGCCGCAGATGGTGATAAGTGCTTTGTGGTTGCATCCATTAAGTTACCGAACTTGTCGTACTCTACAAATACCGGGTAAATATAAGTGACCGCAATCAATACACCTAAAATAGCTAAAACAATAATATTAATTTTTTTCTTAAAAAATACACGGAATACAGAGTGCCAGTAAGAATATCTCGGCGCTGTAATCTTCTCTGATTCCAGATCACTATGGTCTACCGGAGCGAATAATTCTTCCTCCGGCATACCGAATTTTTCTAAATCCTGACTCATTTCTAATTACCTGTCCTTTGTCGAGAATGAAATTCTAGGATCAACCATTGACATTAAAACGTCACCTAAGATAAGGGATGTTACTGTTAAAATAGCGTAGAATAAGGTTCCACCTACGATAACACCATTATCATATTTGTTGATAGCCGCTGTTAATAAGTTACCGATACCAGGAACGACATACACACGCTCTGTGATGATGGCTCCTGTCAGTGCTCCAAGCACTGCAGCCGGGATACCCTGGATAATCGGGATCGCTGCATTCTTTAAAATGTGTTTGGTAAAAATCTCACCCTCTGTCAGACCACCGGATCTTGCGAACTTGACGTAATCCGAATTCATCTGGTCAATCATGTATCGTCTTAACCACTTCATCAGGTTTGCGACAGACGGAAGTGCTAAGGAGATAATTGGCAGCACATACATTAACTTGCTCGGAGATTCCATGTCGAAGGTTGTCGGCAGGCCAATGGCTCCACCGATCGCCTTGAATAAGAAAATATACGCAAGGGATGGTACTGCGATAATAAATACAATATAAATAGTTCCGATTTTATCTACTAACTTGTCTTTCTTTCTTGCCATCAGGATACCGAGCGGCACACCGATCAGGTAAGACAGGATAACAGCGATAATACCGATTACAAAAGAGTAGCCTACTTTTGATTTTCCGGATTTTACCGTTGCAACATTTGTGTAATCATCATCATAACGGGACTCATATACCATGCTGGACTCTCTCGACCCCTTCATGTAAGTGGCTGTGTGCAGATCATCCGCACTCTTCTCTGTGAGACCTGTCGGATAAGTAATTGTTGATTTTATATAAGATCCCTGATGTGTTGTCATCGTACTGAATATATCCACACCCTGATTTACTGTATAGGAAGTTCCAAGGTTGATCGTCACAATATTCTGGTGAATAAATGGGAACTTGGAGTTACAGTAAAGTAAATACTTGTGTGTTGTACCATTACCGATAATAGCCGGTGAGAACTTATCCCCACCATATACAGGATCATGTAACGTAAAGGTGACACCTCTTTCACCTACGATATCTTCGACATTATCAATATGATCAAATGTGATCAGATTGGAAAAGTACTTTGCCATACGGGTAGTCAATGGGACATCTTTATACGCAAAAAGCTGCTGCTGACCACCATCGGCATACTTCTTCTTGTTCATCATGACAGCATCCTTACGGACAACTGTGTATCCCTGAGACTTATAATACTTTGTGAATTTTTTTACATATTTGCTGACTTCCTCGGAATCTGCATCCTTGGTTCTTCCGAATCCAACGACTGCGGATCTCTCTTCGTCTGTCAGTTCTCCTTTGTTTACCAGCTCTGTCAGCCAGTCAGAATAGGTTACATAATCCAGGTAACCATAATCTTCCCATTTCGAATACTTATAAACTGTTCTCGCATTGTTGCTTGTATGGGAATACTTATTATCCCCTGCAAAAACAAGGTTACGGTCCAACATACTGTAGATCATGATCATAACAAGGGCTACTACGATCACGATTGACACAAGTCCATGTAATATACGTTTTAATAAATATTTTGTCATAATTGTTCACTCATCAATAGTGCACGGGAGCGGGGTTACCCCCGCTCCGATGCAGTGTTAATATTTCGTAGATACGATTTAGTAAATACCGATAGATTTAATCATGTATCCGGCATATTCTGGCTGGAATGTATCCAGGTATGTTGCAGGATCACCGTAGTCAGGACCCCATCCGGATAAATCACAGAAGTCATAGTTCATCTCATAACCATAGTTCATGTAATATCCGCTGTAGTACCAGTCTGTAGCGTCTGCTGCTGCAACTAAGTTGATCTGAACAAGTCCCTGTGTAGAAGCCTCGATGGACTGCTTTACAGAGTTTGCTCTGTTAGTAAATGTCTCCATAGCTGCTGGATATCCAAGATCGATCTGGATTGGGTTCTCGGCATCGATTGTAAGTCCATCTGCTGCTAATTCTTCTACTGCCTGATTTAATTCTTCCATTGCATTCTCTGGGCTGTACCATCCGTCATAACCATCGGAAGAACCAGCGCCTTCGTTAGCTGTCGGATCCCATACTGTGATCTTCACGCCATCAGCATCGATCTGATCCTGAATGATCTGTCCGTAGTATGTTCCTGCAGGATATGTGGTGGCTGTTCCGTTGATATCAACAGTTGTCTCTTCCTCTAAGGATACGAAGTTACCTGGTGTGAAAGAGTTTCTCATGGAAGCATATTTTAAGTCATCACCAACTGTCTGAGCCATGTAAGTACCACGGTCTAAGCCCATAGCAACTGCTCTACGGAAGTGAACGTTCTGCATAGCCTGCTTTGTTCTTGCAGCATCTTCCTCTGTCTGTTCAGATACACACTTTGTAGCATCGTTTGCGTTAGCGAACTGGTTACGGTTGATGTTGAAGAATCCTATGAAAGAGGTAGCATCTGTAAGAGCTACATATGCATAATCATCAAAATATCCGTCAGCCTTGCAAGCTGTTAAAGCTGCAGAGTTAAGACCTGTTCCGTCTAATGTTCCGGAAATTGTGTCATTGTATGTCTTGGTAGCATCAGATCCATCATTGAATAACCATGTTAATGTGTGGATGTTGATACCGTCTGCATTCCAGTAAGACTCGTTCGCCTGGAATACGATTGTGTTCTCAGATGTGAAGTTCTTTACAACGTATGGTCCGCAGTATGCGATAGAGTCAGGATCTTTACCATATGTGTAATCTGCTGCACTTGGATCGTACTCAACGCCGAACTTACCACCCATAGACTCATAGAATGTTCTGCTCATTGGAGCGAATACGCCATAGCCAAGCATGGTTGTGAAGTAAGAGCATGGAGCTTCCAGATGGTATACTAATGTATTGTCATCAACAGCTTCTACACCAACCTGAGAGAAGTCTGTCACTTCACCGGAGATGTACTCAGATGCATTTGTGATGATACCTTCGATTAAGTACTCAAGACCACCCTGAGCATCCATCATATGCTGCATACCAGCAACGAAATCGTCTGCTGTCAGATCAGCAACAGCTCTTCCCTGGGAATCAACCCATGAAATACCGTCACGGAGGTGGAATGTATAGGTTAATCCGTCGTCAGATACTTCATAGCTCTCAGCTAATGCAGGCTGTAAAGTTCCTTCTCCGTCATACTCCATTAATCCGTCGTATGTGTTAACAAGTACCTCATTGTCTACTGACTGGGAAGTAGAAAGAACATCCCATGTTGTAGGATCCTGATTGTAAAGGTTGTAGTTGTAAGTATCTTTGATTGTGTATCCCTGACTCTCAAGATAAGATCTTGCCCAGTCTTCGTACTCACCTGTGCCTTTTAATTCAGCCCATTTTGCTCTCATTGTGCTGATATCGGAAGCTTTGATTAAATCTGTTGTTACAAGGGCGTTATGGAATCTCTCCATATCGTTGCCCCACAAAGTGTAGTCAATTGTGTAAGGAGCGACACGTGTGATCGCATAGTTACCACCTTTTGACTGTAATGGAAGTATAACTGCTGACTCCATTAACTTAGCCTCTGCGATTGCCTGAAGGGCGAATCTCTCAGAAACTGTCTGTGCTTCATCAGCTTTCTGGTATGCTGCCCAGAAATCACCAAGCTCTGCATCATATAATTCAGCAGATGTCTCTTCGTAGTTTGCAGGCATTGCAGCTTCTTCGCCTGCTCCTGCTTCTTCTGTTCCGCCAACTTCTTCTGTATTAGCTACAGAATCAGCGTCAGTATCAGCAGAACCTGCGTTGTTACCGCCACATGCAGTCATGCTGGCTGTCATGGCAAGTACAAGCATTAAGCTTACTACTTTCTTCTTCATAATATTTCCTCCTATAGAAATAAAATCTATATAAGCGCTCATGCGTTTATATCTTCCTGTCATACTGTCTTCCACAGACGGACGTCTTTCTGCTACCCGATACATCTCTGCTATATTAGCAGTGTATTGCTTTATCACATTAAATTATTTTATTATAACCAAAAAAGTGCTATCAGACACCTTATGTCCGATGCACTTACCAGATACATTTGTCCGCTGTCCACATACAGCACTTTTATTATTATACATGTGTCAACGGATTTGTCAATAGTTTTTCTGTTTTCGCTACTTCCATTTTTCCCCATTTTAATAACAAAATCCCTGAAAATCAACGATTACTGACTTTCAGGGATTTTGTTTTCGAGTAAACAAATTTTAAGTTTCTGCTACTGCAAGTTCCTTACTGTGCAGATTTTGTTGCATACATGAAATATTTCATGCCGTATACCGTAGCATAAATACCTGTTACGTTAGATTTCGGCATGTTTACCAGGAAACATTTTTGTCGTATCTGACAATTTTCTTTCTGATTTCTGTCTCTGGTTGTATAACTTTTTCATAAAAATAAGGCAGGGAACCCCCTGATTAGGGGGCCTTTCCCTGCCTGAAACTGCTATTATATTTTCCTCTTACGGATTCACTGTCTTTTCCGACATTTTTAATCTGTTTTTAATTAAAAGCCTTTTTTTCAAATTTGTCAACAAGATTTTTTATGCATCCATCTTCGAATGGGCTCTTAAGTCCTGCTTCCGCGATCACATTCGTGAAGAAATCTCTCGCTGACAATTTACAGAGTTTATAATAATTCTCCCATGCTTTTCCGAAATCTTCATCCATCATTACCTTAAACTGCATTGCACATACACTTGCCAGGCAATAATCAATGTAGTAGAACGGACTGCCAAAAATATGTGGCTGTCTCTGCCAGAATCCACCTTTTCCAAAGAACGGATCTTCCTCATAGTCCATATGAGGTCTGTAAACTTTCTCAAGTCCTGCCCAGGCTGCTTTCCGTTCAGCCGGTGTCATATCCGGGTTTTGATATACGATATGCTGGAATTCATCTACCATGCATCCATATGGGACAAAGGCAGAAGAATCTTCCAGATGCATCTTCAGATAATCATCTTTTCTGTCTCCAAAGAACAGCTCCATCCAGTTATAAGTGAAATATTCCATGGACATAGAATGAATTTCCGCTGTTTCCATCGTTATATCCGCAAATTCACGGATCTCCTCATCCCTCACAATATATCCCTGGAAGGCATGTCCACACTCATGCGTGATCACATCAACATCACCGCTTGTTCCGTTAAAGTTTGCAAAAATAAACGGGGACTTAAAGTTCGGAATATATGTCATGTATCCGCCCTGACGCTTGGTCTTTCTGCCAAGTACATCAAAAAGCTCATT
>CAKRFH010000035.1:0-25848 GCA_934320555.1 uncultured Roseburia sp. | reverse complement strand
CCAATACCCTTAGATGCGGAAAGGCTTGTGTGAGCCCGAAGAAATATCCTCTACGCCACGGAGATGAGACCCTGGATTACAATAGAATGCACGCTTGGCGCACATTCTATTGTCAAGAATTCTCGAAGCCTTTGCTGAGAGAATCGTCCTCTTAGGGGCTCATCGGAGTTCTTGGCGTAATGGAATTTCGGAGGGCTTACACAAGTCTTTCTGCTCACAGCCTATATCAGGGCGACTGCATAACTGCATCATTCAAGTGGAAGCTGGCTTCCCGGCGGGAGAAAGACTTAAGAATGCTAAACCAGAGTATCTCAGTTATATCCTTTCCATGGAAAATTCCCTTTCTTCCCCGGCCTTTATGGAAAGCTCCACCACTTTTTCACCAAGAATTACGTTTCCATTCCAGTCACTCTTTGCACAAATCGAACCGAACACTTTCTCTTCATTGAAAGAAAATGCCAATACAGCATTTCCCTTTAAACAGACGCCCTGAAAACTTCCTCTCTTCCATTCTTTCGGGCATGCCGGAAGAATTCTTACTTTATGATTATAGTCCTGTACAAGCATCTGGAAAATTCCGCTTACTCCACCCAGATTTCCGTCTATCTGGAAAACCGGTCCCAAAACATGCGGATGATTGTCCATCAGTGTATCAAACGTGGATTCAGAGAGAAGCTTTCTTAACATTTCATGTGCTCTCTGTCCTTTTCCAAGTCTTGCATATAAATTAATCAGCCACGCAGCGCTCCATCCGGTGTGGCCACCCCCATGACTTAATCTGCGCTCTAACGTATTCTCTGCTGCCTGCAAAAGCTCCGGTGTCTCCCAGTTAAACTGGTCTGACGGGAACAGGCCATACAGCTGCGAAATATGTCTGTGTCCCGGCTCCTGTTCCTCATAATCTTCTCTCCATTCCATAATCTGTCCATATTTGCCGATCTGAATCTTCGGAAGCTTTTTTTTGATTTTCTCTGTGCGCTCCGTGATTTCATTCTGTCGTCCGAGAATCTCCGAAGCTTTCAGGTAAGCTCCAAACAGATCCGTAAGAATCTCATTGTCCATAGTCGGGCCCGCACAGACGCATGCATGCGTTCCATTCTCCATAATATAAGTATTTTCCGGAGATACAGACGGACAAGTCACATATTCTCCCTGATCCTCCACCAGATAATCGTGGAAAAATAGTACTGCCTGCTCTAAGGTATCATAATGTTTTTCCAGCCATTCCTGATCCAGCGTATATTCATAATACTCCCAGATGACCAGCGACAGCCAGGCAGCCCCCATCACCCAGTAAGTTGCCGGAATATAAGTATCCTGTGGTGCGGTATCTGCCCAGATATCCGTATTGTGATGTGCCAGAAATCCTCTGCATCCATACATCTCCTCCGCCGTTTTCCTGCCACTCTCCTTCATCCGCTCCAGAAGACTTGTGAGCGGTTCCACACATTCCCCGAGTCCGCATTCCATCGCCGGCCAGTAATTCATTTCTGTATTGATATTAATGGTATACTTGGATTCCCATGGCGGCTGGATCCTGTGATTCCAGATTCCCTGCAGCGTTGCCGGCAGACTTCCCGGCCGGCTAGACGAGATCAGTAAATACCGTCCGAAATCATAATACGTTGTGATAAGTTCCAGATCTGCTTCGCCTTTTCGAGCCCTCTCAAGCCTCTCTTCTGTTGTAAATCCGTCACTCTGTTTTTCTTCATCCTGCTTCGTCTGCGCTTCAGCATCTCCGGCATTATCCGCCATAAGCTGTAACCGGTTTGCACCAAATAATCTCCGGTAATCTGCAATATGATCTGTTTTCAGCTTTTCGTATCCTTTTTCTTGTGCCTTTGTAAAAAGCTCCTCCACATATTTCTGTGGATTTTTCTCATAGAAAGTGCTTGTTCCGCTGAGAAGTAATACTGCCTTTTTCGCATTTCTTACTACAAGATACTCTCCTCGCACTTCTGCGGTTCCTTCGCCCAGGTCAGCTTTCAGCAGTTTTTTTCCGCATTCTTCCGGGTTGTTCTCTTTCGCATCCGTCTCCCGCTCCACATAAACTGCGGCACCTGCGACATAATCCAGTCCGTCTTTTCCCAGGTCTCCTTTCAGGAAAATTTCCGTTTTTCCTGTTTCCGATGCCATCACCGTATTCTGAAAGTTCTGCCGCTCTAACTTGACGTCAAAGTTCAATCTCTGTTCCCCGAGCGCTTCGAACCGCACCGCGATCAGCTGATCTGGGAAAGAAGCCACATATTCTTTCTGGATTCCTCCTTTTTCTGTCTCATACAGCACGGTGCACACCGCGGTCTCAAGATCTAATTCCCTGCTGCATGACTGATACGGCACCTCACCGTTCATATGGATCAGGCAGTCTGCAAGTGGCTGATAGATCCTCTGGCTCTCCGGGATTGCCGTAAAAGAATAACGCAGCACTTCCTGCGCCTCATCCGGTCTTCCGGAAAAAATTAGTTTTCTTACTTCCTCTAACTTTCCACGCGCTTCCGGATTCACGCGGTCTCTCGGTCCTCCGTACCAGATACTGTCCTCATTCAGCCACAGATGATCCTCCTCGTATCCCCCGGAAACCATGGCTCCAAACCGCCCGTTTCCGATTGGATACGCTTCCTCCCAGCATTCTGCCGGTTTTCTGCTCACAATTTTACTCATATGCAGCTCCTTCTACAACACCGTTAATCGGTACGAACGAGGTATTCCGGCTGATTTTTACGCTGACTTTATCCTCCCAGAACCGGAACTCGATCGTATCCTGTACCGTCGTCTGATTGTAAAACAATTCCAGGTAAAACGTTCCATCTACTGTACAGCCTTTCACATATGCGTGTTCAAACATGCCCTGCCGGAAGCCTGTCTGCATTACATTTGTCTCATTACTGTCAATATGTAACAGCACTTTTGTCCATCTGTCCGCTGCGACATAAAATCTGTCACGGCTCTCCCCGTTCGTAAGCTCCACCCTGCATTCTTTTCCAGTCCGCTCTTTCCGGTCAGTTGGAAGGAACCGGACTTCCGAGAGATGCAGCCCATTCTCTCCAAGCCTGTATTTTTTCCCGGCCACATGTCCCGGCAGTTCCAAAGCCAGCAGCTCTCCCGGCTTTCTTCCGGCATCTGATAACTTCTCCTCATAGTATGCCAAAAGCTTCAACTGGCTCAGATGCTCTGCCAGCCTCTGCTGTTTTTCTTCCTCCGTTCCGAACAGCTCTGTCCTCTTATGTGCAGTCTGCAGATACACATTCTCCCAGAAAGCATCCAGGATCCGCTGCATATCTAGCTCTCCCGCGTTTGTCACAAATACCATGTCTTCCTCTGGCAGGATCACACAGTACTGTCCGAAAGCGCCATCCCCGCGGAATGTCCCCAGCACATGGCAGCCCCAGAAATGAAATCCATACCCGCAGGCACTCTCCCCCTGCCATGTATTCGAACTGTCTGACCATATGTGGGATGCCTGATCGAACCACTCTGCATTTAACAGCTGTTTTCCCTTCCAGCTTCCTTTGTTTTTCACAAAAACACCAAATTTCGCAATATCTTCAATCGGAACACTTAAGCCGAATGCCCCGATATTATAACCGGTCGGTGACTGTTCCCACCAGATCCGCTCCGAACATCCGAGCGGGTCAAACAGACGCGTCCTTAAGTAGTCCAGCACATGTTCCCCGGTCAGTCTCTCTAAGATGACCGCCTCCATGAACACTGCCCGGTCATCGTACAGAAACCACGTCCCCGGTTCATGTTCCA
The DNA here is from genome assembly GCA_934320555.1 of uncultured Roseburia sp. GTDB lineage: Bacteria > Bacillota > Clostridia > Lachnospirales > Lachnospiraceae > Roseburia. The sequence goes on along the minus strand of CAKRFH010000035.1, from coordinate 22,095 downwards.
CCGGGCTGCACAGATAGTTCATGATCCAGTCATCCTGCATTCTTGTATAAATTTCGTCCTCCGGCGCATGTTTTCCGGAATTCATCGTCAGCAGATGCCGGATTGTGATTTTTTTCGTATTCTCACTGACCTTCTTTCCTTTTAATTCCTCTTCAAAAAAGTCAACCATTTTGTCATCTAAGGACAGAAGACCTTCCTGCACTGCAAATCCGATTGCAGTCGAAGTAAAACTTTTACTTAGGGAATACAGAATATGCAGATCTTTTTCCTCACATGGTGCATAGCTTCCCTCTGCAAAAACTTTATCTCCTTTGATCATTCTGAAATTGTGCAGATGGATTTTTTTCTCCTCCACCTGATGTAAAAATCCCTCAATTGCCTCCGGGCGGATTCCCGCTTCCGTCGGTGTTATTCTTTCCAGATATTCCATTGCTTCTCCTTTCTTCTTTCAAATCCGACGCTACTGCTGCAATTTTTTGAGATGGTAGAACGCCCCCTTCTTCTGCATAAGCGTCTCATAATCTCCCTGCTCAACGATATGCCCGTCCTGTACAACACAGATTCTGTCTGCATCCTTGATCGTGGAAAGTCTGTGTGCAACCATGAAAGTGGTACAGCTCTTCATCATATGCCTGGTTGCCTTCTGCACTTTCTGTTCGGACTCCGAATCCAGTGCACTTGTTGCCTCGTCAAAAATGACGATTTTCGGATTGCGGATCAGTGCCCTTGCGATTGAAATGCGCTGTCTCTGACCTCCCGATAACGTTCCTCCATGCTCCCCAAGCATCGTGTCCAATCCATTCGGCATCTCACGGACAACATCATCAAGCCCTACATCCTTTAACACTTTCCAGATCTGCTCTTCTTTTACCTTACACATTCCGTAAGTGATATTATCGCGGACTGTCCCTGAAAACAGAATCGTATTCTGCGGCACCATGGCAATCTGTGACCGGTATTCATTCATATTCAGGTTTGACATATTAATGCCGTCAATTAAAATCATTCCGGAATCCGGCACATTAAACCCGATCATCAGATTCAGCACGGTTGATTTTCCGGCTCCGGAGCCTCCAACGAAAGCAATACTTTCCCCCGCTGTCACTTTCAGGTTAAAATCCTTCAAAATCTCCTTTGTTCCGTCACGGTAACGAAAACAGACATTTCGAAACTCTACATTGCCTTTTAATGTGCCAAGCGGAATAATCGCATTGTTACGCTCTAAATCATGAGAGCCAATCACTTCTCCCACTGATTTTACGGATTCTATTCCCTTTGTAAGGCCAGGATAAATGTTAATCAGATTGACAACCTGATTGACGATCTGCGTGAAATACGTCTGATATAGTACCACTTCACCGATCGTGATTTTTCCACGGTATGCAAGCATTGCTGTAAAAGCAAGGCAGAAAATCTCAAATGCCTGGAAGATTACCCAGCTTGTCGCACCGAAAAGCATATTTACAAGATCCAGCCGGTATCCGGATTCCCTGATTTTATGCAGCCGGTCATCCATCCGCTCAATCTCCACTTTCTGAAGACCATGGGCTCTTGTCACAGGGATCAGTTCAACCATCTCTGCTACCGCTGCCTGTGTCTGTTCCATCTCCTGCCTGAATTCCCTGTTATTCTCCCGGATTGGTTTTCGGAACAGGTATACGGCCGCCACTGCAACCGGAATCACGCAGGCAAAGAAAACCAAAACAACCGGACTGTTTAATGCGATCACGGTCACGGCAATTCCAATATCCAGAAAGATATTGACCAGTGTTCCAAACGCCTGGTACAACAGATTCTCCACATTCTCTACATCACGCATGATTTTAGAGAGCAGACGCCCCGACTGCATCTCCTTGTGAAAGCTGATAGAGAGATACTGAAGCTTCCGGATCATCGCCCCGCGCAGATTCATCTCAATCTCCCGGATCACCTTACTGTAGACCCCAACCTGCAGATAAGAGGATCCAATGTTCTGAATCAGAAATACAAGAGCGATCGCCATATAGAAAAAGATTTCTGATGTCTGATGTTTGTCCGGATATGTTGCAACATTGATAATCTTCGATGTCACAATCGGAATCACCCATACCGGTGACTGCTTCACGATCAGAAGAATGAATGTTTTAAACATATCGAACCCGTGCCCATGAAAAAGACTCAGCAAAAACTTCGTCGGACTTTGCTCATTTTTGTAATAATCATTCATGTACTCTCTTGCTTTTTCTTCATCCCCCATATGATTACCTCCTTGTTTTGATATATCATATATTAACCTATTTGTATAATTTGTCAATATTCCTTCCAATTTTAATTCTTTTTTATTATATTTTGTATGACATTTATATCGTTTTTCATTGTTTGATATATTATAATAACGTTTTCTACAGAATTTCTCTGCGATCAATTTCAAGATCCCATAAAAGAATGAAAGCCCGTATGCCAGATATCGTCAAAAAAAACGGACAGAACCGTCACTTCCCTTTCGGTAAGCAGCTTTTCTGTCCGGGGAGATTACACCCTTCTTTTTTATGAATTCCTGTATTATTTTTTTCTTCCGGTCAGTCTGCAAAATGCATCATATGCCTCCCGGAAGGCTTTTTCCGTGTTATTTTCCTCCCGCATTTTCGCATTGTGTTCCAGATTCTGCAGCCCGGCAAAATTTGCCAGATGTGGTTCCAGACTTAGGCAGCCCTTATATCCGCTCCGGTCCAGATCGGTCAGAATTTCTTTTAAATGGCCGTCTCCGACACCCGGAAGAACAACCGAATGATCCGCACTTCGTGCATCTTTGATATGGATATATGCAATATAATGTTTCAGCAGCCTGTAAGCCTCCCGCGTATCCTCTCCACATTGAACAAAATTTGCGAAATCAAACGTACACTGAAAATGTTCTCCGTAAAACCGTTCCATCAGCTTTCTGCAATTTTCTGCACTTTCTCCATAGATTTCTTTTTCATTTTCATGCAGAAGTATTTTTCCGTTTTTTTCGACTTCCCCAACCATCTGCTGCATTCTGTAAAAAACTTCATCCTCATACTGCGCCGCTGTCTCTCTTCCCGGCAGGTAAAAACTGAAAATCCGGATATAAGGAGTTTCAAAAAGATCTGCCAGCCGTTCCATATGCAAAAGCTGTTTTTTGTGTTCCGCAAAATCATCTGTTATTTTGATTTTTCCGATTGGAGAACCAATTGCAGATACTTTTATCCCGGCATAGTCCAGCTTTCGTTTTACGTCTTTTGCACGCTTCTCATCATAATCCGCCACACCTACGCCATCTGTACTGCGCAGTTCGATCTGTGTAATTTCAAGTTCTTTTAATACTTCAATCTGCCTGTCTAAGGATACCGCTATCTCATCCGCAAAACAGCTTACCACAGAATCCTTAAGCAGACCTTCTGACACCTCTGTTTTTCTTTCCATCCAAGTTTTCTCCCTGTTCTGAACTGATCATTTTCTCAATGTCTCTCTTCCATCTGATGTCTGATCTCTGCCGGATGCCCTTCCCTTGCTGACTGGTACATTCCGAGCATCAGACGGATACTTGGTTCTAACGCCTCCAGATTTAACGGAAATTTCTGCTTTTTTCCTATAGAATCATAAAACTCCTGTATACATGCCGGATGTCCGCTTCCCCAGTAACTTTTTCCAAGTGAAGTGAGTGGTTCGAATTCCATCTTTTTTACAGTTCCGTCCGGATAAATGCAGGTGAGGTTCGGATCTTCCACACGGATCGTCATTTTCTCACAACGCACCTCCACGATTGGAGGTACATCCGCACAGTAGGCTGTTGTCGCATAAAAAAGTGCCGTCTTACCCTGAAACCGGATATAAGCCTCCATCATATCTTCCACTTCTATCATTCCTTTCAGATGATGGTTCTGCATGGAAGCCTCCACATAGTCCGGGGATCCGAGGAAATCACAGAGCAGATCCATGGTGTGAACGGACTGATTGATCAGTACTCCGCCGCCTTCTGTTGTAAGTTTTCCTCTCCATCCGCTGTCTGTATAATACTTTTCCCCACGGTTCCAGGTCACAAAAGCACGGGCGCCTGACACTTCTCCCGCTGCTCCCGATTCCAGCAGCCGCTTTGCAGCTTTCACACACGGGTTATATCGATTCTGATAACAGAATCCAAGCATGGCATACGATTTTGCTTCTGCCAGCTTTAATGTTTCTAACTGTTCCGCAGATATGACAGGCGGTTTTTCCATAAAAACATGAATTCCCTGCCCGAATGCCCGGACTGCCATCGGGACATGCAGATAATGCGGTGTACAGATATGAAGTACATCCGGCTTTTCTTTTTCCAGCATCTCTTCATAATCCGTATACGCATGCGCTTTGTATTTCTGTGCCAGTTTCTCTGCCCGTTCCTCCCTGATGTCCGCACAGGCAGCAAGCGATACCCCTTCCATTTGTGACAGCACTGCTGCATGTACTGCCGCAATATTTCCGCATCCGACAATTACTGCTCTCATCTTTCTATCCCTCTGTTTTCCGTCAAATATTTTTTACCTTACTTCCATAGCTGTTTTCTGTACAAAATGTTACTTCCTGCACCTGTTCTTTTGCCTTTGAAGATTTCCGAAGCTGCTTCAGATGTTCTAAAAATACATCTTCCTCTACAGGCACTTTGACGGTTTCACCCAGCCAGGAAGACAGATGCATGGCGTTCGACAGCTGCAGGCCATTGATCCCCTCTCTGCCATCTGCCACTAGCGGTTCTCCTCTTAAAATAGCCGCTGCAAAACAATTCAGAACCCCCACATGCTGCGGATTTTTTCCGTCCAGTTCCACCGCAATCTCATGTCCTTTCGGCGGAACAAACCCTTCCGTTGCAGTAAAGCAATACTCTCTCTCATTCTGTTCTAACTCGTAAAAAGTCAACTGATCATGCTCCGCTACCAGTTTTCCTCTCTCCAGCGTGATCTCCAGACGGTTTGTTCCAGGTGCATCTCCGGTCGTTGTGACAAACACACCGGTGGCACCATCCGGAAATTCCAGATAGGCGGTAACATCATCCTCCACCTCAATCTGATGCCATTTCCCATTGTGGCAGAATGCACGCACTTTTGATGGCATTCCACAGATCCATTGCAGCAGATCCAGATTATGCGGGCACTGATTTAATAAAACCCCGCCTCCTTCTCCGTCCCAGGTAGCTCTCCAGCTTCCCGAATTATAATATGCCTGTGTCCTGTACCAGTCTGTTATAATCCAGTTCACACGTTTGAGTTTTCCATAAGTTCCGCTCTGCACCATATCATGCATTCTTTTGTAAATACAGTTTGTTCTCTGGTTAAACATCATTCCAAAAACCCGGTCGGTTTTATCCGCTGCCTCATTCATTTCGCGTACCTGCTTCGCATACACCCCTGCCGGTTTCTCACACATGACATGAAGACCATGAGAGAACGCCTTTTCTGCAAACCTCGGATGATCATAATGTGGCACCGCAATCAGCACCGCATCGCAGCATTCTGCCTCAATCAGCTGCTCTCCATCCTCAAAGATCTTCACATCTTCCGGCAGTGTTTCTTTTGCCCATGCCCGCCTGCTCTCTCTGATATCCGCAACCGCCACAAGTTCTATCTCCGGTGTAAGTCCTGCCATAATGCTATTGCAATGACCGCTTCCCATATTTCCAATTCCAATAATTCCAAGTCTTACCTTCTCCATATCCTCTCTCCTGCTTTCTTTTTCTTATTTCTTTTCAGAGGATCACTGTCCTCTTATTCCCCGCCGGATACGTCCTGCAAAGGTTCAGTTCTCTCCATATCCAACCGATACAAGATTGTCGTGGCTTACCTTCAGACATTCAAACGGGCTTACTCTGCACACATCCTGCTCTACAAGCATATATTTGCAATTGCTTTCCTCAAGTGCCGTAAAGATAGACGGCCAGTTCAGATTTCCCTCCATCACCGGTGCCATCACAGGCTGCCCCTTGATAATCTCCATATCTTTCAGGTGTACACATGGAATGCGGTCTGACATCTGTTTGATCCACAGTGTGACATCCCCGCCTGCTGCTGCCACCCAGTAGGTATCTAATGTGATTCCCATCTCATCCGGTGCAAAACTCTCCAGCAGATATTCCATAATCCGTTTCTTTGCAGTGGCTCCCGGGATATTCTCTGCCTCAAACGCTTCAAATTCCAGGTTATGGTTATGATACATGAAAAGCTTTCCGGCCGCTGCTATTTTCTTCGCCGGCTCTTTAAAATCTGCGATAAAATGGCTTAACCATTCTCTTGTACGGTATTTCTCCGGCATGCATCCAAGTCCTATATACTCACAGCCTAAAATATCATGTTCCCGGATCAGTGCATCCGTATCATGCAGGATCCTTTCTACATCACTGTGTGTCAGAACAATCGACAGTCCGTTTCTGTCACAGATCTCCCGGATCTGTTCCGGCTTTATCTGTTTTCCGATCGCCGAAATCTGGACATTTTTATAGCCCATTTTTGCAATTCTTTCCATCGAACATGCAAAGTCCTCCGCCGTCTGCATGTAATCTCTGATTGTATACAACTGTGCCCCAATTTCCATCTTATTCTCTGTAACCTCCTTTTTTCTGTGCCGTCCATATATTTTTTATTGCTCTGTGTCTCTACTATATCTCCTTCCTCTCTCTTTTGCCATTGTCTGCAGGTGCATAAACATTGCAAATATAGCGATTATGTGTTATATATAAATTCGAATTTTACTTTCTGAAAGGAGAAGAAATTATGCATGAAAAACATATTGAATACCACACGGATCTTCTGTCCTTTGGATATAATGAGACAAGCGGCACCACAAAGGAATATGCCCTGCACTGCCATAATTTCTATGAACTGTATTTTTTTATTGCAGGCGACGTAGATTATATTGTTGAAGGAAAATATTATAAACCGGCGCAAAACAGTCTGCTGCTTCTTGCTCCACATGCCTTTCATGGAGTAAAAATCAACAGTAACGCCCCATACATACGCTATACACTGCATTTTTACCCGGAGCTCCTGCTCCCGGAACGCCGCAGCTTTCTGCTTTGCACACTGCCACAGGGTGACCGGGAGCACTGGGGAAATATTTATTACGAAAACGTTAATTTTTTCTCTCTTCCCATTTATTTTCAGAACCTAAAGGACTGTCTTTCCCTCGGTGGTACTGCCTGCAAAATGCTTTTTCCTCTTTATACGGAAGCTATTTTGTCCCGTATTCTGGTCATGCAGAATGCAAAGGAAGAGATTCCTCCGCTTGCACAGAACCATACTGTCACAGACATTCTGTTTTACCTGAACACACACCTTACGGAACCGGTCACACTGGATTTTCTGGCTGACCATTTTTTTGTCAGCAAACACCATATGAATAAACTGTTCCGCAAAAGCACCGGAACAACTGTGATGGATTACCTGCTCCGCAAACGGATTGCCAATGCACAACAGCTTTTATATAACGGCTACAGCGCAAAAGAAGCCGCTCTGCAAAGCGGCTTCCATGACTATTCTAATTTTTATCGTTCCTATCTGCACATGACCGGTCATGCACCATCCACGGACTGCAATTTTCGAAACAATGAGACAGAAAAGAACCTGCCTTTTTCCTAAACAAGATTTGCTGCCCCGATGATTCCGGCATCATTTCCCAGTTCCGATACTACAATCCTGGCAACCTGTCCATGTTCCCTTCCAAAACACAGTTCTTCTACCATCTGCTGCAATGGCACGGTCAGGTTCTCTCTCTGGGCAGCAACTCCGCCTCCGAGAATGATTTTCTCCGGGCGGAAAATGTTGATCACATTCGCGATTCCGCATGCCAGATTTCTTTCATACTCCTCCACCACTTTCTTTCCTGCCTCATCCTGTGCGGTTGCCGCATCAAACGGGATCTTTCCGTTCATATTCGATAAATCCCCCTTGCACATCTCATTCATCACCGATTCCGGATATTCTGTGGCATATTTTTTTGCTATGCCAAGTAAGGCCGTCGCAGAAGCATATGCTTCCAGACATCCCCTTCTTCCACAGGTACACATCTCACCGTCAAACTTGACCACCATATGTCCCAGTTCACATCCCCCGGTAAGCGGTCCGTGAAAAATCTTCTTATCCAGAATAACACCGCCTCCGACACCGGTTCCTAGTGTGAAAAGAACGGCACTTTTTGCTCCCTTTGCAGCACCGGCGCATACCTCGCCCAGAGCAGCCGCATCCGCATCGTTTGCAATATGGATCGTCGTATCCAGATATTTCTTCAGTTCTTCCACTATCGGGATATTTTCCCAGCGGATATTATTGGAATAAAGTACCACGCCGCTCTCATCATCAATCGTGCCCGGTATTCCGATTCCGATTCCATCACAGTCGGAAAGTGCCAGATTCTGCTGTTTTAAAAGCTCCTGTACGGCATCCGCCATGTTTTGAAACAACTCCTGATACGGAATATCCTGTCTGGTTTTCATAGTGGATCTCGCGATAATTTTGTTCTCCTCATTTACCAGTCCAATCTTTATGGACATGCCTCCGATATCAATCCCTGCTTTCATGTAAAACTCCTCCCTCTGCCTTTCTCTAGATTTCTCCTGTCAGGTATCCCTGTTTTCCATCTCTTAAAAATACCGGCAATGTATCCAGTGCTGCCTCAGAATACAGACGCTGTCCACCTTTATATTTTTTTCCATCTCTCGCATCTGTCCACTCTGCGCCTGCCGGAAGATATACTTCTCTTCCCATGGCATCTGCATGGCACACCGGCGCCACCAGAATATCCGCCCCATACAGGTACTCGTCTGTTATATTCCAGCATTCCGGATCATCCGGGAACTCATAAAACATTCCTCGGATAACCGGGCTTCCGCTTTCATGTGCTTCCCTCATGAGATCTCTCGAGTAATCTCTCATCTTCTCACGGATGAGGATAAATTTCCTCATAATCTCATAAGCTTCCTCTCCATAGCTCCAGATCTCATTGTCAGCCCCTGTCCATTCGCGGGCTTCACCTGCTTTATTTATAATCTGCTCTCCCGGCTGTCTGCAGCCATGGATACGCATAACCGGACAGAACGTACCAAACTGAAACCACCGGATCAGTAACTGTCTGAATTCCGGTTTTTCCACCCATCCGCCGTGGAATCCTCCGATATCTGTCGTCCACCATGGAATGCCGGAAAGTCCCATATGGATTCCCGCACAGATTTGCTTTCGAAAATCTTCGTAAGTAGACATAATATCGCCTGACCAGACGAGTGTCCCATACTTCTGGCTTCCTGCCCACGCACAGCGGACAAGATTTACTATTTCTTCCTGCCCATTCTGTTTCAGACCTTCGTAGAACATTTTTGCGTATTCCCGCGGATAGATATTTCCAACTTTCTCTACCGGTCCTGCATGATAACGGTAATTCTGATACTCATAGGTACTGAATTCCGGTTCTGCCTCATCCAGCCAGAATGCATGGATTCCGAGATCGGCATAGTTCTTTTTACATTTTTCCCAGACATATTTTCTTGCCCTTGGATTCGTCGCATCCATGAAGACATTATTTCCATGAAATACCATCTGTACATCCACGCCGGCATTGCTCTTTACAAGGAGTCCCTGCTGTTTCATCTCCTCATAGTTTTCACTGCGCCAGTCAATCTGCGGCCAGACTGATACCATGGTTTCCACGCCCATCTCATGAAGCTTTTTTACCATATCTCCCGGATTCGGAAAGTATTCCTCATCAAAACGGTAGTCTCCACACCTTGGCCAGTGATAATAATCAATCACAATCATATCCAGTGGAATATTTCTCTTCTTATATTCTTCCGCAATCCTTAAAACCTGTTTTTCATTGTAATAGCGAAGCTTACACTGCCAGAATCCGAGACCGTATTCCGGCATCATCGGAACTCTTCCTGTCACCTCTGAATAATTCCGTTCGATATCCGAAATCCTGTCACCCGCTGTAATCCAGTAATCCAGCTGATCCGTTGCCCATGCTTCCCACTCCGTTGTATTCAGCCCGAAATGTACCTCTCCGATCGCCGGGTTGTTCCATAAGAATCCATATCCAAGATCCGATACATAAAACGGAATGCTCGCCTGCGAATTTCTGTGCGACAGCTCCAGATTGCAGCCCTTTAAATTCATGCGCTCCTGCTGATATTGTCCCATTCCATAGATTTTCTCCTGCGGATCTGACTCAAAAGATGCTTTTAAATAATAACTTCCTCCCGAAAGTGTCCGATAATATCTCGCTCTCAGGCACAACGCATTTCCATTCGGGATCTCCTTTAAAAGCACCTCTCCTTTTTCATTATAAAAGGTTGTCTGCAGGCAGTTTCCCCATCTTTGCAAATGCAGATGCGCCCTGATTTTCCCATTGATAAGATCCGCACTTCTGCCGTCCTCTGCAATCGCAATAACAGGATTCTTCTTCTCCACCTCTTCTGTCAGTGCACTCTCAAACTCTTCCATATCACCCATCATCCGGCTTCTGACCCGGATACCGTCCGTTCCCCATGCTTCGAACTGTACGGTCTCACCATTGTCCCTAAATATTAATTTTCCATCCCATTCTCCAAAATACTGCATAAAACCCTCCTTTTTTCCTGTCTGCAATAATGCCTCATACACCAGATTTCTGATCCGTGTGTGAATCTCTGTCTCTGTTTTCAAACGATCTATCATACTAGTTTTTTCTTAAATATATCCTTGTTTCTTCTTATATGATATATCAAACTAGTTCTGTTTGCAATCCCAAATATGATTCCAGAAAAATTTCCCGGAAAATTTTCAAAAAAAATATGCCTTTGACGCACTCTCCTGCATCAAAGACATATTCTCTTTCTTTTATTCTATTCGTGTACCGCTCCGATCAGCTCTTTGATATCTGTCACACGGTATTTCTCCATATATGCCCGGATTCCATCTACGATCTGCTCTGTCACACGCGGATTGGTGAAGTTTGCAGTTCCCACAGACACTGCCGTTGCTCCGGCGAGGATCATCTCGATGGCATCCTCCGCATTCATGATTCCACCCATTCCAACAATCGGAAGCTTCACTGCCTGCGCAGTCTGGTAAACCATACGCACTGCAACCGGATGGATTGCCGGACCGGACATACCTCCCGTCTTATTGGCAAGGACGAACTTCTGTCTGTGAATGTCAATCTTCATTCCGGTGATCGTATTGATCAGGGAAAGCCCGTCTGCACCGCCTGCCTCTGCTGCACGCGCCATCTCGGTGATGTCCGTCACATTCGGGGACAGCTTCATAATAACCGGCTGCGCTGCATGCTTCTTCATCTCCTTCGTGATCGCTTCTACTGCCTTCGGATCCTGTCCGAACGCAATACCGCCCTCTTTGACATTCGGGCAGGAAATGTTGATCTCTAACAGGTCAACCGGCTGGTCACGGAGCCGCTCTACCACTTCAATATATTCCTCTGTGGAATGGCCACAGACATTTACCATAATCTTGGTATCGTATTTCTTCAGAAATGGAATATCACGTTTTATAAAAAGATCGATTCCCGGATTCTGAAGCCCTACTGCATTTAACATTCCTCCGTACACCTCGGCCACCCTCGGTGTCGGGTTGCCTGGCCATGGAACATTCGCCACGCCCTTGGTCACAACTGCGCCAAGCTTATTTAAGTCTACAAACTCTGCATATTCTGCGCCGGAGCCAAACGTTCCGGAAGCTGTCATGACCGGGTTATTTAATGTAACACCACATAAATCCACTTTCATATTCATCAGAACTCCACCTCCTCTGCCAGAAATACCGGACCTTCCTTACAGATGCGCTTGTTGTTCACATTGCTGTGCGCATCTTTCTCCTTCGACTTGCACACACAGGCAAGACAGGCTCCGATTCCGCATGCCATGCGCTCCTCCATGGAAATCCAGCACTCAATGCCGTTCTCTGCAGCGTATGTTTTCAATGCACGTAACATTGGCATCGGTCCGCAGGCATAGATCACGTCTGCTGTCAGCGCGTTCGCACGGATGGCATCTAAAACATTTCCCTTTGTCCCTGCGCTTCCGTCCTCTGTCGCAAGATATACCTCTCCCTGTTTTTGGAATTCATCCAGCAAAAACAACTCATCACGGTAACCTAACACGATCTGCTTCTCACAGTCTAATTCCTTTGCAAGCTGTAACATTGGCGGGATTCCGATTCCACCACCGATCAAAAATGCCTTCTTCTCTTTCTTCGGGAAACCGTTTCCAAGCGGACCTACGATATGGAGTGTCTCCCCCGTTTTCATTGCAGAGAACTCTCCTGTTCCCTTTCCTGCCACGCGGTAAACAAGACGGAGCGTCTTCTCCTCTTTGTTGATTTCACAGATACTGATCGGCCGCGGGAGTAGTCTGCTTCCATCGTTGCAGTAGACAGATACGAACTGTCCTGCTTTCGCATGCTCTGCAACCTGCTCTGTGCGGATCCACATACTGTAAATTCCGGTTCCGATTTTTTCCTGGCGGATGATGACCGCCATCTCGTCAAATTTCTCAGCCATTTTTCTTCCTTCCGTTCTTTTCCAGACTTATATTCTTTTTCTGCCGGTTTTTCTTCCGTAACCGGCCTGTTTCTGTTGTCAGAATCTATCTCTGCTCTTCGTAAGAGATACGTCCGCCAACAATTGTCATCTTTACTTTTCCGGTTACTTTTCTTCCGTCAAACGGTGTGTTGCGTCCTTTACTTGCAAACTGATTCTTATCGATCACATAGGTCTCTTCCGGATCAAAAATCACGATATCTGCCACTTTTCCCGGCTGGATATCACCCTTGTCAAGCCCGATCACCTGTGCCGGGTTGTAGCTCATCTTCTCTGCCATCTGCATTGGTGTCAAGTATCCTTGCAGCACAAGCTCTGTATAGGTCAGGCATGCCGCTGTCTCAAGCCCTACGATTCCGAACGGTGCCTTCCTCATGGAAGTATTCTTCTCCTCAAACGTATGCGGTGCATGGTCTGTGGAGATGACGTCCATCACGTTGTCCCTTAATCCTTCCTTCAGTGCCTGCACATCCTCTTTGCTGCGGAGCGGCGGGTTCATCTTGTAATTTGTATCGGCATCTGCTTCGATCGCAACTTTTTTCTCCTGATGGATGCTCGGCTCGATCTTGTGGATATCGTCCGAAGTCAGGGTAAAATGATGCGGGCATACTTCTGCTGTTACCTTCATATGCTCCATCTTGGCATAGCGCACCATCTTCACGGAATCCTTCGTGGAGCAGTGGCACAGGTGCAGCTTTGCTCCGGTATCTCCGCTTAACATGATATCCCTCGCTACAATAATATCTTCAACGGAATTGGTGATTCCCTTTAATCCGAGCTCTTTTGCGTGTGTATCCGCATTTATCACACCGCCATTGACCAGATTGATATCCTCGCAGTGCGCTAACACCGGAATGCCAAGCTCTGCCGCGATCTCCATTGCCTCCCGGTAAAGTTCGGAATTCATCACGGATTTGCCATCCTCGCTGATCGCAGGTATCCCGGCTTCATACATGCCACGGATGTCTGCGAGCTCTTTGCCCTGCTGTCCTTTTGTCACGGCTCCGACCTGTAATACATTCACAACTCCGACCGATTTTGCCTTGTTATGCACATATTTCACGACATCCGGGTTGTCCACAACCGGCTTCGTGTTCGGCATCGCAAGGATCGTGGTATAGCCTCCGTGCGCTGCGGCGCGGCTTCCTGTCTCGATCGTCTCTTTCTGTGTCTGGCCCGGATCTCTCAGATGCACATGCAGATCAATAAATCCCGGCATGACGTAGCAGCCTTTCGCGTCAATCACGCGGTCTGCCTGCTTCGTGATTCCTGCTGCCATCTCTTTTACTTTTCCATCTTCTACAAGAAGGTCTAACACTTCGTTCGTCTGTGTGGCCGGGTTGATAACCTGACCATTTTTAATTAATAATATCATTTTACGTTCCCTTCCTTTTTCTGTTTTGATCTGTATCGTTTTCTCTGACAATGCGTCTCTGCTGACTTACAGCTTCGCATAAACCTCCATCGGCACATATGCCCGGATATAGATTCCATCTTCGCGGTACTCTTCCTCTAACAGCTCACCGGATTTACGCACCAGCTGGATCACGCCCGCGTTCGTATACGGCACTGTACGTTCCACTAAGATTTTATTTTCCCGGAGCAGTTCGGATAAAAGATGCTTCAGTTCCTCTAACCCGGTTCCATTCTTCGCGGAAATCGGGAGGGTATAATCTGCCTTAAAATCATGCAGCGGTTCCGCATCCGTTCTCGCATCCTGTTTATTAAACAGGGTGATCACTGTCTTATCCTTCACATCCAGATTTGCTAACGTCTCATAGACGATCAACATCTGTTTCTCGTGCTGCGGGTTGGACGCATCTACTACATGCAGAATGTAATCCGCATACTTCGCTTCCTCTAATGTACTCTTGAACGCCTCAATCAGGTGATGCGGCAGCTTGCGGATAAATCCGACTGTATCTGTCACAAGGATCTCCTGCTTTCCGGCAAGCTCTAACACTCTCGTGGTCGGATCTAACGTGGCAAAGAGCTTGTCCTCCTCAAGCACCCCGGCATCCGTTAACGTATTGATCAGTGTGGATTTTCCCGCATTCGTGTAGCCTACGATCGCCGCCACAGGCATCTGGTTCTTCTCGCGCTGTGCCCTTGTCACTTCCCGGTGCTGTCTGACTTCTTTTAATTCCCGGTTCAGCTGGGCGATGCGGTCTTTGATGAGACGTCTGTCCATCTCTAACTTCTTCTCACCAGGTCCCCTTGTTCCGATTCCTCCTCCGAGTCTTGACATTGAACGTCCAAGACCGGTCAGCCGGCTTAGCCGGTACTTTAACTGGGCAAGCTCTACCTGAATCTTTCCCTCGCTCGTCGTTGCCCTTGCCGCAAAAATATCCAGAATAATAAGCGTCCGGTCCATAACCTTCGTATCTAACAGATCTTCCAGGTTCTTAAGCTGCGCCGGGGACAGCTCATCGTCACACACGATTCCCGTCGCCCCGAGCTCCTCGACTAACTCTGCAAGCTCTTTCACTTTTCCGGTTCCGATGTAAGTGCCCGGATGGATCAGCTCCCTTTTCTGGATCATTGTCCCGACGACCGTTGCCCCCGCCGTCTTCACCAGCTCTGCAAGCTCTGCCACGGAATCCTCCGCGTCATCTCCCTCCTGCTCACTCACACCGACCAAAATTACTTTTTCTTCGATTTCTTCTATCTTAAATGCTTCCGCCATTCTTTTTCCAATCTTTCTTATTTTTGTCTGTCTTACTGCTCCGTCTCAGGAACCACACTCTCTTCTTCGGTCTGTACCACTTCTCCCTCTATCGCATTCGGATCCATGCGGTTCTTTAAGAAAATGTATTCCCTTTTTGCACTCTCATCATTCGGATAACTTTCCACATAATCCTGCACAACCTTCCATGCGGACCGGAAATCACCGGAATATTCGTACGCTATGATCTGATTCTGCAGCAGTTCACGCCGGTTGGTCACATTGTCCATACCTAACCCCTGTTCAATGTAGGAGAGTGCAGCCGCATAGTCCCCTTTTCCGATCGCAAGCTTCGCCAATGCATTCATCGCCACAGAATCTGCCACACCGGAATCTACATACTTCTCGTAATTAGTCTGTGCATTCTCTGCATCTCCCTGCGCATCGTAAGTCTGCGCCAGATACAGATACGCTTCCGTGCTTCCCTTCTCCACCGCAGCCGACAGCTCCTGTAAGGCATTGTCGTACTGCCCAAGCAGATAGTAGATCTGTCCGCGCGCTGTCAGGTCTTTTTCGCTGTTTCCTTTGATAGAAAAAGCTTTGTTTAAGTATTCCTGTCCCTGCTCTGTCATGCCGACTGAGGCAAGATTATTGTAAATGCTGATATAAAGCTCATAATCATCGCCGTTATACTCCATCGCCTTCTCATAGTCTGCCACTGCCGCATCCGTATCTCCCTCTTTTATATAGATGCATCCGCGCAGATAATAAGCATCTGCCGCTTTCTTATCATAATCTATGATTGCATTGTAAGTAGCCTTAGCTCCATCCGGGTCACCGCCTGCATACTGGGCAGCCGCTTTATAATAGCAGATATCTAGCTCATTCTCGCCGATCTTTCCCACACACTGTGCAAGGGCACTGTCGAACGCATTCACTGCTGCTTCGTAATCGCCACTCTCCATTTTATTGATCCCAACCTGGCGGTATGCTGTCTCATCTTCCCGCCTGTCGTTGTTACATCCTGCCAGCATGCCAAGGCTTAGCACAAGCGCTGTTGTCAGGCAAATCATTTTTTTTGTCTTCATGAAAACTTCCTCTTTGTCATTCTAAACCTGAATTTCCAGAATTTATTATAAAGCATAGGCGGAAAGATTCCAAGCGTTTCTTTTTACATATCAGGAAAAAACAGCGGAACCTGCTATTTTTGCAGATTCCGCTGTTTTCATACTTTCTTCCCGGTCGCGCAGATATCTTTCAGTACACATCTGTCACAGTGCGGCGTTGTCCGCGCCGTACATACCTCTCTTCCATGATCTACAAACCGGTGGCAGAGCGAATTGCCTTCCTCCGGCGGGATGATCTTCCACAGTTCCATCTCCACCTTCTTCGGATCTTTCAGATCTTTCACCAGACCGATGCGGTTTGCAAGACGGATACAATGTGTGTCTGTGACAATCGCCGGTTTTCCGAACACATCGCCCATGATCAGGTTTGCACTCTTTCTTCCAACTCCCGGAAGCTTTAAAAGAGCGTCAAAGTCATCCGGCACCTGTCCGCTGTACTGCTCTTTTAATACTTTCATGCAGGCACTGATATCCTTCGCTTTGCTTTTTCCAAGTCCACACGGGCGCACGATTTCTTCGATCTCTGATACTTCTGCTGCTGCAAGGGCATCCACATCCGGAAATTTTTCATATAATTTTTCCACGACTACATTCACACGCGCATCTGTGCACTGTGCGGCAAGCCGGACACTCACTAATAATTTCCATGCCTGATCGTACTCTAAAGTACAGTCCGAATCCGGGTAGGCTTCCTTCAGACGTCTTATCACTTCTAACGCCAATTGTTTCTTCGTCATCTTTCTCCTGCTCTTTCTCTTACGAATTTTTAGGTTACACTGCTGTATTCAGGCATCGCCTGTCTCCGTGGACTGTCCAGAGTTTTCTGTTGTCACTGTGCCGGCTTCTGCCATATCCGTTTCTTTATCTGTCATTTGCTCCGCTTCGACCGGCTCTTTCTGATATTCCGCTTCTGCCACATCCGTTTCTGATGCTTCTGTCTCTGCTTCTTCCTCCGGCGCCTTCCGGATTTTCTGCAAAAACCAGTTCCGGATATTATCCCACCATTCTCTGATCTTCTCAGACCATGCCATTTTCTTTTCGGCAAGTTTTCTCTTTTTTTCTTCCCGCTTCTTTTCCTTTTCAGCTTTTTCTTCTTCTGCTTTCTGTCGGACAGTCTCCTGTGTTTTCGTCCGTTCTTCTTCTTTCTGTTTCTGTCTTTCCTCTTTTGCAGCCGTTTTCAGATTCTTTCTTTCTTCCTTTTCACGCTGCTTCTGGTTCTTTCTGACTTCTTTTCTCGCAATTTTCTCCACATCCGTTATGTAATCTCTTGCATTTTTTACCCGTTTTTTGTCTTCTTTGTATGGATCAAACAGGAAGAACGCTGCTGCTCCGATCATCAGGATCCCAACAATTCCAAGTGCAAAATACGGAAGGAAAAGATCATACTCCGGATATTTCAGTTCGAAGCACACGAATGCCACCATCATGACCGGAAAAATCAGCAGATACAAAAGTTTACAGAAAAAGCGAATCAGTGGTTTCTGCTGCCTGCCCTGTGCCAGCAGTGTTCCTTCCACACCGGTGCAGGCGATCATAAACAGACAAATCTGCGCTTCAAATCCATGTAAAACTCCGCAGATCACGATCATCGCAATAGAAAGGAAAAAGAGGGAAAACGCACATCCCTGATACCAGGCATTCTTATATTCCCGCATTCCCTTCAAAGTATCCTCTGAAACACCATTCATCTCATAAATCTGCGCATTGATCTTCTCCTGAAAATCCCGGTTGAACTTCCGGCTCTCTTTTGTCCGATCCAGATTCTCATTGATATCCGCTTGAAGACGGTCGATCACTTCCTGTTCCTGCATCATCTGCTCCAACACAGCATCTTCCATTTCTCTCTGTCTTCTGATCTGTTCTTTTACCCACTCTGCTTTCTGAACACGCAGGCTCTCATTCAAATTGTCTTTTTCTCTCTGTCTCTCAGCTTCCTGTCGGATTTCTTCTTCGTTCATTTTCCCATCTCTTCGTTTAGAAATTCAGAAAATTTCTTTCTGATTTGTTTCCTGTATATTTTGATATGCTGCCATTTGACCTGTTTCTTCTCACTGCCGTCACATCAGATATTTCCGTGCAAATGGTATTTTGCTCAAAACCAATATAATAACAAAGCTGGCTGTAAAAACAAGCGCTGCGATCACCGGGACAGATAAGACTGCCGGAAAGGATAAGGTCGTCAGCCCGACTTTTTTTAACGCCACATTGATAAAGTCATGCACCAGATACATGCCAAAGCTAAGCTCGGAGAGCTTTCCAAGCCACCGCACTTCTTTTTCCTTCCACTGCTTCCTCGAAACTTCCTCTTTGAAGAACACGAAGACCGCCCATGCCGCGAAGCAGTTGTTCGGAAACAGGTAGTTGTAGAAAGTACGGTCCGCTACACCTGCTTTCAGACTTAAAAGTGAGGTAACAGCCATCGTAAACAGTACGGATACGATGCCTGCTGCATACAACAGCTTCTTTCTTTTTTCACTGATTCCAAAATGGTAAAAATAATAACCGGCAAAGAAGTAACCTGTGTAGCCGCCCACCATCACAATTGACATTTTATCAAGCACAGTCCCGGCTGTCTCCCCAACTGCCGGAAGCACCCGGAGCAGATTGCCAACATAACAGAACAGGAAGGAAAGCAGTATAAAATAACGGACGAGCTTCTCATCCTCTGCAATTTTTCTTAACACCGGCACTAACAGGTAGAGTGCGATCATCATCGTCACAAACCACAGATGGTATCTTCCGGTAAAAGTGTTTTCCACTACGCTCACAAGGAAATCCCGGTTCGGTCTGTGGTAGGTCAGGAATGCATCCACAACGGCGTAAGCAAATGACCAGAAGAAGTACGCTGTCACAAGCCTCCAGACGTTTTTCTTTAACAGCTTGTCCATTGGATATTCCCGCGCCGGATCTAAGAAGAATACACCGGATATCATAACAAGTACCGGGACACAGAAGCGAACGATGCTGTCGTAGATGTTGAAGGTCTGCCAGCTTGCGCTGTTTACCGCCACGCTGTCGAACTGGGTTGCGGATACGTGAAGCATCATCATGGAAAAGATGGCGATGATGCGCAATAAATCAAAAGAAAGGATACGGTCTTTTTTCATGGTTGCCTTGTTTACCTCTTGCTATTTTTATGGTTTGTGTACGCCCTGCAATATGGGTTGTGGCAGTCGTGTGTCGGGAAGGAGTGAGGTGGAGTCTGGCTATTCCGTTGCGCTATGCGTTCCGAACAGCCTCAGGACAGAGATTTGTGTCAGCAACGGCTTCCACAAATCTCTTGAGTCTGTTCTCCACAGCGCAGAGGAATAGCCAGACTCCACCTCACTCCTTCCCGACACACGACATACGAAAATATATTGTGCAGGGCGATCGCTCAGTTGCTTATGTACTGCATTGTGATGACTGTCAGCTAGGAATCGGCTGCATGTTAAAAAAGTCCTCTGGAAAGAGCAATGTATACTGAGCATTTCATGTCCTCACAAGTATAACATAAGATTGCTAAAATGCATATTCAAAGTTATAATAAATACCGTATGATACTGTGGCATACGTTTTTATGTATGATCGTATTTTACCGGAAAAAATTATTTTATATCTGTTTATTGATGTACGAAAGGATTTCGTTTTATGACACATTTATCAAAAAGATTGTTCTCTGCTTTATTATGTTTTCTATTTCTTCTATCCCTACTTCCGGGCGCGTTCGCTTCCACTGTAAAGCGTGATTCCCTCGGACAGGCATATGACTTATCCACAGATTATCTGGTGACGCAGTATGCAGATGCGACCGGACAGCATGGTTGTTTTTATACGATTGAAAATGAGTCTTCTTTTCTGATTTTTGACGGAGGATGGGCTGGAAATGCCGATGCGGTACGGGATGTGATCGCGGCACATGGGAATCATGTCAATGCATGGATTATCAGTCATCCGCATCAGGACCATGCCGGAGCTTTTAATGTGATTATGGCGGACCCGGGAGAGATTGTGGTGGATGAAATTTACGATAATGGATTTGATTATGACTTTATCGAGGCAAGCGGGGAGCCTTATGACGACCTTGCGATTATGGAGACTTTCCATGCGTTGACGAAGGATCTCTCTCATGTCACACATCTGAAGCGCGGTGATTTTCTGACCGTCTGCGGGCTGACTTTCGATGTGTATAATGCCTATGACGACGTAGTACTTGCCAATGTCGGCGGGGAGAAGGATTACCAGAATAATGCTTCCCTGCTGCTTCGGATCCGGAATCAGGAAGATTCGATCCTGTTCTGCTCCGATATCAAGTACGACATGAATGCGTTTCTCTCCGCAAATTTAACCCCGAAGATGCTCTCCTCGACTTATGTACAGCTCGGCCATCACGGGAACTGGTCGCTCGATGAAGATTTTTATGCCAGAACCGGTGCCGGTGTTTTCTTTCTGGATGCCCCTTCGAATATCTCCGACAACCCGGATTTTCCGGCATCCACATTAAAAGCAGATCTTCTGGCACAAAATAAGACGGTACTTGATTACAGTACCGCCCCACATTCTGTTGCATTGAAGTAAGATATAGCCGCTTATATTCCTCGCAGACATTCTGCAGGTGAATAAGAACTTACTATTCAGATATTATTATAATTCTTTAAATATGCCATCTGCCGTGGAACACTTTCCGGTTCAGCACCACTGCTGCCGTGATTCCATGATGCAGAAGCAGAAAGACAAGGAGTCTGTCCCGAAGCAGCCGGTAGGTCTTTTTCCAGCCCGTCATCTCGTAGGTGGAGATATAAAGCGGATGCCTGCCGAGTCCAGGCTGGATTCCTTTTTTCTTTTCCTTTTTCACCACTTCTTTTAACAGTGCTGCGCTCTCTTTCGTGCTGTGCACTGTCACACCCCGTCCTGTCTCATTGGAAAGTGCCCATAGCAGCCCGGTCTTCTGCATCTCACGCTCATACCGGCTCAGCTCATCCTTCGTCAGATCGGTCTTTTTGACGGTATCTAAGAAAAATGCGTACATGCTCTGGTAATTCTCGTAAAAATGATCCAGATAACGGTCTTTTAACGTCAGCTTGTGGCTCTCCGACTGGATGTGGACACGCCAGCTATAAACTGTCTTCTGCTCGAAACAGATCTTTGCCGCCGCGCGGTAGGAAAGGGTACAGAAAATCCAGTCATCCTCATAATCGCAGTATTTATAAAAGGTGATATTGTTTTTCCGTAAAAAGTCTGTCCGGAACAGACATGACCAGATGGAACCGTTCGCCCTGCACTCCGGGTGCGGCGCCACACCGCGCATAATAAGGGACTGCAAATACCAGTCGAAAGCTTTCTGCCCTTTCTCGATCACCGTAATGCCAGCCTCTGTACAGGCAGATTCCTCCACGCCGTTGATCACACGGTTTGTCCCTGCCTGCACGAAATCTGCCCCGGTCGATTCGATGTCGGAAAGCATCAGGGAGAACATGTCTTTTTTCACAAAATCATCCTGGTCTAAAAAACAGACATACTCACCCTTTGCGCGCTCTAAGCCATAATTTCTTGCAGAGGCGATTCCACCATTTTCTTTCCGCTCATAACGAACCCTTGCATCCTGCTCCGCGAGTTTTTTCAGGATCTCACCGCTCCGGTCCTTCGAACCGTCATCCACGAACAGAATCTCAAAATCCCGCTCATCGGATTCACAGAGCATCCGATAAGTGTCCTCTATAAATTTTTCACCATTGTATACCGGTATTACGATGCTGATCATGTTTCTTCCCCTTC
>CAKRFH010000034.1:0-26233 GCA_934320555.1 uncultured Roseburia sp. | reverse complement strand
AGCATCTTCTTCCTCCGCAAAAACACCATCGTAATCACACAGATCAACAGCGTCAGGATACAGATAATCAGAAATCCATGTGCGGTGTTCGCGAACGGCATCCACTTCTCTTCCACGTTCATTCCATACAGACCGGAAATCACAGTCGGAATTGCCATGACAATCGTGATGGAGGTCAGATACTTCATTACATTATTCAGACGGTTGTCTAAGAGGGAGGACATCAGCTCCCTGGTTCCGTTGATGATATCACGGTAAATGCTTGTCATCTCGATTGCCTGCCGGTTCTCCACAATGACATCATCGAGCAGCTCCTTGTCTTCCGGGTACTGTTCTAACCGCTTGTAGCGTGTCAGGCGGTCTAATACGACGCCATTCGCCCTGAGGGAGGTGGCAAAGTAGACCAGTGTGGACTCCAGCTCGTGCAGGTTGATCAGGTCGGAGTCATCGGTGTCATCGCCGACCCTCTCTTCAATCTCGGTTCTCGTCTTGTCAATGATGCGCAGGTTCGTCTGATAATTGGCAGTCGTCCGGTACAGGATCTGATAGACGAAGCGCAGCTTCTTCTTCGTGCTGAACTCTTTCACGCGGTTGTGGACAAAGTTCTGTAAAACAGGGGTGTCTTCCGTACAGATCGTCACGATTACGTCCTGCGTCAGGATAATGCCAAGCGGGATGGTCGTGTATGCCTTCTTATCGTGGCGGATCTCAATCGTCGGGATATCCACTAAGATGAGGGTATAGCCGTCCTGCAGCTCGATACGGGAACTTTCTTCCTGGTCGAGCGCCGCCTTCACATCGTCGATGTCCACCATCAGCTTCTCCGCGATCTCTTCACACTCCTCGTGGGTTGGATTGATCATCTGCACCCATACTCCGTCGCTTAACTTTTCTTCTTCATGAATGATCTGATCGTCCGTTCTGAAATATGTCATCATAATCCCGTCACCTGCCTGCCTTTACTCTCTTTGTGCGCTCCGCTCGTCTTGCCTGTCAAAAATCCGGCTCTCGCAGTCCTCTGTCAAATATGATAACACAGTTTTTTTCCGCTTACCATGTTTTTTCAAAAATTACCGCCATTCTCCTTCCGGTGTTTTGACATCCTCCACTTTTCTGTAAATTATTCTCAGTTACGGTCTCTTTCTCTCCGGGAGCTGTACCAGAATAATCGCCGCAAACATAAGCACGCAGCCGAGCAGCTCCCTGCCGGAAAGCTTCTGATGTAAGATCAGCCATCCAGCAATCACGGAGATCACGGATTCCGTGCTTAAAATCAGGGATGCCACAGTCGGGTTCATTCCCTTCTGCCCTACAATTTGCAGCGTATATGCTACTCCGCATGACATGACTCCTGCATACACGATCGGCATCCACGCCTGAAGGATCGCTCCGATCTGTGGCTGTTCGAACAGGAACATGCAGACCATGGACAGGATTCCACAGGTAAAAAACTGGATGCAGGACATTTTCACCCCGTCCACCTTCGGTGAAAAATAATCAATCGTCAAAATATGGAAGGAAAACGCCACCGCACCGAGCAGCAGCAACAGATCCCCTTTCTGAATGGAAAATCCATTGTCTGTCATACACAACAGGTAAAGACCACACACGGCGATCACCACGGAGCACCAGATCTTTACCCCTGCCTTCTTTTTCAGGAAAATTCCAACGACCGGCACGAGTACGATATACATCGCCGTGATAAAACCTGACTTCCCAACAGATGTATACATAATACCAAACTGCTGCAAATTACTTGCAATGCATAAAAGAACTCCACACGCCACACCTCCTGTCAGCAGCACCTTCCTCTGCCCGGCCGGATCCCCTGATGCATGTTCTGCCGCTCCTGCGGTATCTTTGGAACCGGCATTGATCCTTTTCAACAGCACAATACACGGAATCAGTACAATACCCCCGATCAGGGAACGCACTGTATTAAAAGTAAACGGTCCCACATAGTCCATTCCCACGCTCTGCGCCACAAATGCAACGCCCCAGATAGCTGCAGTTAATAATAAAAGCATAGATTGCCTCAATGTGTATTTGTTCATTCTGTCTCTCCTCTGTCCTCAAAACATTTTATAAATTTCTTAGAATCACTTAAGAGATTCTTCACTTTCCATCCAAAATTCTGTCACATTTTTCCTGTACTATAAAATCATCAAAAGGAGCTGCCGGTTTCAAAGTACTTTGGGGTTGGACCAGTTCCGACAAAATACAATCTCTGCGGCATGGATCGTCACTTTCATTCACCGTATTTTCTGTGCCGGATGGCACAAAACCTTGTCCGCAGAGTTATAGATATGGGCATCCCGCTTCTTATTCAAGCAGGATGCCCTCCTTTTTTCTTTTATCGGTTTAATCCCTGTCCTCAAGACCGACTCCGGTCTCCTTAATAATCAGGTCATTATTCTTCTTCACGGTATCTGAAACGGTATACTCCTCATCCTCAAAAAGGTACTGGTGAAGTAATGATACGTTGACGCTCAGGTCACACGGGATCACGACATCTCCCTTCTTCTTGCTGACAATTCTGGTTGTCTTCGAAAATGGGAAGCCGGTGCTGTCTGTGATTTTATAGTTAAACATCTGCGCTGCCATGGCTACCAATTCTGCATTGGAGAAACTTGTCTGGATATCCCCGAATACCTGGTTGATCACCTTGTTCACCGTCAGGATATCGGACTGCTGCGCCTTCTCCACCATCGCTGCTAAGACAGCTCTCTGGCGTTCTGCCCTTCTGTAATCATTTCCGGCTGTGTAACGGATTCTTGCATACGCACATGCCTGCACTCCGTCCAGTTCTACATTCGTTCCGCCCTTGTCCAGATACGGAGATTTATGCCCTGTCAGCTCGTTGATCTCCTTGATATAGCCCCAGGTCAGGCTCGCCTCGTCGTCCGTCATCTCCGGGATCGTAATGCCTCCGAGCAGATCCACACACTCTACAATCGCTTCAAAATCCACGGTAACATAGTCTGTGATATTCAGATCCAGGTTCTTATTTAACATCGTGAGTGCCTGTTCCGGACCGCCCTTCGCATAGGCCGCATTGCATTTCTGGAAAGAGCCCTCCCCGACATCTAAGAACGTATCCCGGAATACCGATACCAGCTTCACTTCCTTCGTGTCGTTATTGATATTCGCAATCATAATTACATCGCTTCGTCCCTTGGACAGATTCCCATTGCTCCGGTTATCCAAGCCAAACAATGCGATGGTCTTATATCCCTTCATGACTTCCTGTGCTTCCTGCGAAATATCTTCGTTCACCTCGACCTTATCCATATCCAGGTCTGACTTGTTGATCCGCTGCAGCTTCGTCACGATAAAAACCACTCCAAGCAACAGAAGCAGTATGAAAAGCTCCATAATGAAAAGAACGATTCTTCTCTTCCGGATTGCCTTCGCCCTTCTCCTTCTGGCAGCCTCGCGCCTCCTGCGCTCCATTCTTCTGTGTTCCTGTTCTGTCACAAACCAGTCCTCCTGTTCTGCGGTCTCATCGTTTTGGTATACGGATCGCATTTTTACCCGTTTCTTCTATCTTAATAAACTTTCATCTGATATGCAAGGAAGCATCTCTTAAGATTTTTTTAAATTGCTGCGATTCCACCGATCCCCATAACGCAGCAGATCATGTAAAGGATCAGCAAATGTGCCGGATAGAAAATATAGAAAAAGTATTTCATGCTCCAGCCTCTTTTCCCATTATAAAAAGCAATCGGGATAAATGCGAACAATGCCGGTGTCTCCCAGAAGAATGAAAGGCATCCTGCTAACATCTGGTTTACCTTCTTTTTCCGGAACATGTATAAAACCATGATGCAAAACACTCCTTTTTCCGCATAATCGGTCTTTAAAAGCCATGCAAGTGCCATTCCCGCCACGAGGATCACAGCATACAAAAGTCCACGGACGATCGGCTGCCACTCCGTCTTCTCCTCCACCATATGATACACCATCATCGTGAGAAGTCCGATAAACAGGGTAAAGAAGACGTTCTGGTACTGAAATTCCAGCACTTTCCCACTAAATGCCAGGTCAAACGGGATCTCCGAGATCAATGCAAATCCCCCGAGCCGCAGTGCATACTTCTTCACATCATGTGTATGTAAAAATCCTTCCACTAACAGGAAGCAGAAAATCGGGAACGCAATTCTTCCAATCATCCGCATCGCTGTGTAGGTATAATAAAGCGTTGCATTCTGTGTCAGCCACTGCATGACCGCATTCTGGCTCGATGTGTCAATAGAATTGACGCCCTGTACGATCAGAATCCTTGTCAGTACTACCGCTCCGATGTGGTCGATCAGCATCGTCACAATTGCGATCATTTTTAACGTACTGCCGCTGATTCCTTTCCATCTTTTTGGGGTCTGTACCTGAACTTCCTCTGCCATTTTCTTTCTCCATTTCTTCCCATTGATGAAGTAAAAACGCCCGGGTTCAAAACGCCCGGGCGCTCTTTTATTCTCTCACTAGCCAACAAATTCTGCAACGCATCTTCTGTATGCAGCTACCGGATCCGCTGCCTGAGTGATCGGTCTTCCAACTACAATATAATCAGATCCAAGCTCCTTTGCCTTCTCTGGCGTTGTCACACGCTTTTGGTCACCCACTTCACCATCTGCAAAACGCACACCCGGCGTGATCGTTAAGAACTTCTCACCGCACACCTCGTGGACTTTTCCTGCTTCAAGCGGTGAGCATACTACACCGTCAAGTCCGGCTTCCATTGTATTCTTCGCATAATGCATAACGGTCTGGTCGATCGGCTTGTCGATCCAGAGCTCCTGCTGCATCACTTCCTCGCTGGTGGACGTAAGCTGGGTAACTGCGATCAGTAACGGTCTGCTTCCGTCTGCCCTTGTGAGTCCCTCGATTGCAGCTGACATCATGGCCTTCGTTCCTGCTGCATGGACATTGCACATATCCACATCCAGATTCGATAAGACTGCCATGGATTTCTTTACGGTGTTCGGAATATCGTGTAACTTCAGGTCGAGGAAAATCTTATGCCCCATCTTCTTGATGGTTCTTACGATTTCCGGTCCCTCTGCGTAGAACAGCTCCATTCCGATCTTCACGAACGGCTTCTCATCCTCGAATTTGCTTAAAAAGTTGATCACTTCCTCTTTGCTGTTAAAATCACATGCGATAATGACGTCTCTTCCCATAACTGTTTCCTTTCTGACTGGCATCAGGCTCCCCTGATCCGTGCAAACACATTTTTCTCATCCCAAAATACCATATTTCCGTAAAAAAGTAAACGTGAATCATAACTTCTCCCGGATCTCTTCCACGGTACGTGTGACAAGCCTCTCTAACGCAGCTTTCTCTTCCCCGTCTGCACACGCCTCCGTTACAACCGCTCTCGCCAAATGTTCCCCGTTCTCATCCCCGAAAAGGGCTCGCAAACGGAAGCTTCCATCTAAAAGCCTGTCACAGAACGCCGCTACCGGCAAATGGCAGTCCCCGCCGATCGCCTTTAAAAAGCCGCGCTCTGCAAGCACAGTATATTCGGTATCCGGGTCACTGATCCGGTTAAACTTCTCTAACAGTTCTTCGTTATCTGCCTTTACTTCGATCGCTAACGTTCCCTGCGCAGGTGCCGGGATCATCTGATCGACAGAGAGATACTCTGAGATCTCCTCTGCCCTTCCGATACGCTTTAGTCCCGCTGCCGCAAGCACAATGCCATCCATGAATCTGCCGTCTTCTAACGGTGTCTCTAACTTTCTCATGCGGGTGTCAATATTGCCCCGGATCGGCACAATGCGAAGATCCGGACGCAGCATCAGAAGCTGGTAGGCGCGTCTTCTGCTTCCGGTTCCGATCACAGCGCCCTCCGGAAGCTCCTCAAACGACTTTGCCTCCCTGAGTACTAAGACATCCCTCTCATCCTCGCGCTTCCATGCCTTTGTAAAAGTGAGCCCCGGCTCTGCCTCTGCCGGCATGTCCTTCATAGAGTGGACTGCTGCATGGATTGTGCCGTTTAAAAGCTCTTCTTCAATCTCCTGCACAAAGACACCCTTGGATCCGATCTGGTCTAACTGCTTCTTCTGCTCCCGGTCTCCTGTAGTCGTAATAATGACAGCCTCGAACTCATCCTCCGGATAAAGCTGCTCTAGTTTGGCAATCACATCCATGGTCTGCTTTAGTGCAAGCTTTGATCCTCTTGTTCCTATCTTATACTTCATTCCTGTCTCCTACTTACTTTTTTCACCCGAACAGACTACAGTCTGCGTTCCATTCTCCATCATACGCATAAATGCCGGACGCAGCTTCGCGGAAAATACCGCTGCCGATACGCACAAGATGCCGTCCGGAATCACCGTGATCAGACAGTAATCTACCACAATCACAGCAAAGCTCAACGGTGTTGCCGCATAAAAATTCTTAATGCAGTAAAAATAAACAGCTCCCACACCGTAATAGGCAAGCATCCCGACAAACGCCGGTATCATCATCTGGCGCACCTTGCCAGCCCGAAGCTTCTCCGTCAGCAGTCCGATCAGAAAAGCCGCCAGCAAAAAGCCCAGCAAAAATCCAAATCCCGGACGGAAAATATAAGTAGGTCCACCGCCAGCCGCAAACACCGGAACACCGGTCAGCCCGATGCACAGATATACCAGCACGCTTAAGGAAGCTAGCTTCGCCCCCAGCAGAAATCCTGCCATCAATACAAAAAACCACTGAAATGTAAAATGCATCGTATACATCGGCAGTGGAATATCAATCTTAATAAATGCCCCGATCGCAATCAGTGCTGCAAACATGGCACAGGTCGTAATTTCTTTCGTTTTTAAATTCATTTCTTTATCCTTTCAAATCCAGTCTTCATTGTGTCCCGTTTTTCTAGTATATCATTTCTCACGGCCATGTTCAACTTAAGCTTACAAAAAAATAGCTTTTTTTCATTTTTTCAGTAGACAAATCCATTTTTCTATGCTATTATAGTTGAGCACGGTTAAAAAAACACTGCAAATCGGAATGTGGCTCAGCTTGGTAGAGCGCTTCGTTCGGGACGAAGAGGTCGCGTGTTCGAATCACGTCATTCCGACTAAAGCTCAGATCTTAAGATCTGAGCTTTTTTGTTTTTATTCTACTTACCCTATTTTCTCTTGTAATTATTTCCCCCTTTTCATATACTCTATTATAATGATGTTGGTGTCAGAGGATATTTTTCCCCTTTGATACCAGATTGCTATGCACTTTGCACTTTCGCAATTTTATAATATCTATATCATTAAGAAGCGAAACTCGTCACAACCTGCAGAAGGCGGGAGTGCGAGGTGCAAGCGGGTGGAAGACCTTGAGGAGCCGCCGGTCCTTAGAGCGCAGGGGCGCAGTGGCTGTAACGGCTTACCGTTAAAAGGCAATGCGCCCCTGCACTCTTAGTACCGCTGCGAGCGACGCGGAGCAAAAGCGTGTCTTCCCCCCGCTTGTACCTCGCACTCCTGCCCCCACAACCTATCGTCGAGTTTCGCCCCAAAATATAAGGAGCCTCAAAGAATTATGAAAAGAAAAACCGCTTTGATCACCGGCGCCTCCCGCGGAATCGGCCGCGCCATCGCCACCGCCTTTGCCCGTGCCGGCTGCAACATCGTCATCACCTGTTCTAAATCCGAGCAGGAGCTGCTCGAGCTTCAGACCGGGCTTGAAACAAAATACGCCGTCGATGTCCTCGCAAGCATCGGCGATATCTCCGATTATCAATATGTAGAACACCTCTTTTCCCACATTGCAGAGCGCTTTCACGGTGTCGATATCCTCATCAACAATGCCGGCATCTCCTACGTCGGTCTGTTAGAGGATATGACCATCGATGAATGGAACCGCATCATTGGTGTGAACCTGACCTCGGTCTTTTCCACCTGCAAACTCGCCATTCCACATATGCTTGCAGAAAAATCAGGGAAAATCATCAATATTTCCTCTGTGTGGGGCAATGTCGGCGCTTCCTGTGAGGTTGCCTACTCTGCCTGCAAGGGCGGCATGAACGCATTCACCAAAGGGCTTGCCAAGGAGCTCGCCCCAAGCAACATTCAGGTAAATGCCATCGCCTGTGGCTGCATCGACACCCAGATGAATGCCTGCTTCTCCGAGGAAGAGCGCACAGCCCTTGCAGATGAGATCCCGGCAGGGCGCTTCGGACTTCCGGAAGAAGTTGCTTCCCTCGCGCTTTCCCTTGCAAATGGCACTGATTACCTGACCGGACAAATCATTACGTTAGATGGAGGGTGGCTATAAAAAGCCGCCCTCTTTTTTCTCGTTTTCTAAGAATAAATTCCTTTTTTGTGGATAATTTCTTTTTCCATTTCTGTTTGCTATACAATCTATAATACTGTTTATTACAAATGAAGGAGCCATTTCATGTATTTAGATAGCGAACGACTTTTATTACTTCTTGAGGAAAAGAATATGACACAGAAAGAGCTTGCAGCGCGTATTCACATTGCGCCAAACACGCTCAACGGTTATATCCGCATTCCAAACCGCCGCATCGAACCGGCTGTCTTAGAGTCGATTGCAAGGGAACTCGACGTTTCTGTCTCTTATCTGACCAGCCATACTGCTCCACGCGAGACATACGGTGCCCCGGAAAATGAAAATGAGCGCTCCCTGCTTAACACTTACCGAAGATTAAACGAAAATAACCAGAAAAAAATGGAGGCTATTTTCAACAGCCTCCTTGATCATCAATGACCTTTCTTATAATATTTTGATGTCTTCTGCCGGTACAGCATCAGAAGTCCACGGACACACAGTTCCACCGCCATGGCGATCCACATGCCATGCAGGCCGAGATTTCCGACAAGCAGTACGGCAAGTCCCAGTCTCACTACCCAGATACTGCCCAGATTCATCAGGCTTGGAACCAGCGTATCGCCGGTTCCCCGGAGTGCCCCGGCTGCCACAATTGACACACCGTACAGCGGCTCCGCCAGAAGTCCGATCCGAAGTACCTGTGCCGCCAGAATCCGGACATTCTCATCCGGTGTCAGGATCCGGAATACCACCGGACAGATCACCATCATCAAAATCCCCGTAACTGCCATGAAAATCGCTCCCATCGCTGTACAGATATTTCCATAGCGCTTTGCAAGTGCAGCTTCCCCTGCCCCTACGCTTCTTCCGACTAACGTTGTCGCCGCAGAACCGATTCCATAGCCTGGCATATAGCAGAAGCTCTCTGCCGTCACCGCAAACGAGTGGGCTGCGATCGCAACGGTTCCAAGCGGTGCAATAATCACCGTGGACACGACCATCGCCCCACACATGGCGATCTGCTCCACTGCCACCGGTGTTCCGATCTTGAGTGCCTCTGTCAGGATTTTTCCTTCAAACTGCCCCTTTTCCTTCCTGTTCAGCCGCAGCTTCGGATTACAGATACAACATTTCCACGTCATCACAACCGCAATCACCGCGCAGGCGAGTGCGGTTCCCATCCCGGCACCCATAACGCCAAAGTGCGGAATGAGCAGCATATTAAACACCACATCCAGACCACACATGACCGCATTTAATACGCTCGGTGTCATCATGTCCCCACAGCACTGCAGAAACGAGGAGCAAAGCGAGTTGAACTGCGAGAACGGGATCATGAAGGCATACACCAGAAAATATTTCGATGCATCCTCACAAATCGCCGCATCCCCGCCAAGCCATACCGGAAGCTTTCCACTGATCGCCGCTCCAAGCAGGCACAAAAATCCGGATACCAGAAGTGCCAGCACAAGACCATGCCGTACAACATTCCGCGCTCCTTCCTCCTGCTCCCCGCCGATCCGGTGCGCCACCTGCACGGAAAATCCGGCTGACACCGCATATAACACACCACTGAACAGCCATGTTGTTGTAGACACAAGCCCGATCGCCGCGGAAGCATTTGCCCCAAGTGCCCCTACCATCGCAGAGTCAATATATTGCATGACAATTGTCGTTATCTGTGTCAGGATTGCCGGGAGGCTTAAGCTCCACACCTGTGCAATCTGTGGCTTTAATTCTGTCCAGTTTTTCTTTTTTAACATCTCTTTTTCCAATCTAATCCCATGTGATTTTCCGGACACCGCCATAATCCGACAGCATGCCGTATCCTTTATTATAGGTTTTCCTTTGATGTACGTCAAATGAATTCACATTCGATTCGTTGGAAAAGTGGTTATTTTCCAAGCCGGATTACATTCCAGGACTTATGCTTCAGCACTGCCGTAAGCTGTCCACCGTCCATCGCAGACGTTCCGTCTGCTTCCGGGCGGATGCGGAATGGATCGTCTTCTGTGTTGACTGCTTTTAAGTCTTCATCGTGCAGGACAATGTGCTCTCTCACTTTATAGTCTGCGTACTGTCTCAAGTCACAGGTTACTTCCATGTCTTCCTCAAGGTCTTTGTTCACTGCAAAAATAACGAGCTCTTCTGTCTCCTCATTGTCCACGATCACGCAATCCAGATATGGGGTATCGCCGTATTTCGAATCGTATACCGGCGCGTTCACCAGTGTATTTAACACAGTTCCGTTTCCGAACATGCTCGCATGCATATACGGGTAGAAAATGGTCTGTCTCCATGCTCCGGTATCAGAGGTCATGATCGGTGCAATGACATTGACCAGCTGTGCCATACATGCCATTTTCACGCGGTCGCAGTGGCGGAGCAGGGTGATTAACATGCTTCCGACAAGCAGGGCATCTTCCATATTATAGACATCCTCTAACTGATGCGGCTTCTGCACCCATTTTTTCAGCTGCTTGTCCTGCTCCTGGGAGTGATACCAGACATTCCACTCGTCAAAAGAAATGTTAATCTGTTTCTTTCCGTGCTTTTTTCCCTGCACGTAATCACAGATGGCAACGACACTCTTGATGAACTGATCCATATCCAGGTTGCTTGCCAGGAAATCTCCGGCATTGTTCTCATGGTTTGCATAGTAGCGGTGCATGGAAATGTATTCAACAGAATCGTAGCATTCCTCTAACACCTCCCTCTCCCAGTCCCCAAAGGTCGGCATCCACAGGGAGGAACTTCCGCATGCCACCAGTTCAATGCTGTCGTCTAAGGCTTTCATTGCCTTCGCCGTCTCATTGGCAAGATGCGCATATTCTGTGGCGGTCTTATGTCCGGTCTGCCACGGTCCGTCCATCTCGTTTCCAAGGCACCATGTTTTGATCGCATGTGGCTTCTCATAACCGTGCTCTTTTCTCAGATCAGAGAGATAGGTTCCGCCTTCTAAGTTACAATACTCTATCAGTTCTTTCGCCTCTAAGATACCTCTTGTTCCAAGGTTGACTGCCATCATCACATCGGTATCTGCTTTTTTTGCCCAATCGCAGAATTCATTTAATCCGAACTGGTTGGTCTCGATGACGCTCCATGCCAGATCCACGCGCTTCGGTCTGTTCTCCTTCGGACCGACGCTGTCCTCCCACTTGAAGCCGGACACGAAGTTTCCTCCCGGATATCTCACAATCGGTACCTTGAGTTCTTTCACCAGCTCTAATGTATCTTTCCGGAATCCCTGTTCATCCGCGAATTTACAGTCCGGCTGATAGATGCCGTCGTATACGGCGCGTCCGAGATGCTCGATGAAGGAACCGTAGATGCGGCGGTCAATTTTTCCGGTGATGAAGTGTTTGTCGACGATTATTTGTGCTTTTTTCATGTGCGTTCTCCCTGTCTAAATTATAGTTTTTTTATGGGTTGGGGCGAAACTCCTTTTTAGGTTGTGTGGATGACGGAGCATGGGCAGTCCTGTTCGCAGACACGCTCTCGCTCCGTGTCGCTCGCAGCGGTACTAAGCGTCCAGCCCCGGCAGACATGCCCTGGCAAGCCGAAGCCTGACTACCGGGACTGGGCGCTAAGGACCGGCCACTCCTCAAGGTCTGCAAACAGGACTGCCCATGCTCCGTCATCCTCTATAGGCTTACTTGGAGTTTCGCTTCTATACATCTTTAATTCCATTTTAGACGCAGCAGAAAATTTATCTATAAGTTTTCTTCCGATTTATTTGACTTTTTTTCCGGTCGAACTTATTCTTAGTAGTAGAAATATATCAGAAAAATAAAATGGGCGATTCATCACTTATTTATCCCCATGTATGTTGTGAGCCTCGCCCTCACATTCATAGATATTTACGATCTTAGAAGCGAAACTCGTCCATAACCTGCCTCCCCGCCCCACAGCCTACCGTCGAGTTTCGCCCCAAACACTTCCATAAAAGGAGCCCCATATGCTGACAACAAACTACTGCCACTATAATTTTTCAAACCCGGACTACGACATCATTGACCGCCCCACCGGTACGGACGACTATCTGTTTCTGTATTTTCTGACACCGATGAAAATCCGCCTGCACGGTCATCTTGTTCCAGCAAAGCCTGGTGCCTGTATTCTGATCCCACCGCATACGCAGACCTATTATCAGGCGGTGAAACACTTTACAAACAGTTTTGTCCATTTCAGCGGTGACGAGGCTGCACAGCTTGTCGCACAATATCCGGTAATTCCTGTAAATGAGATTTTTTATCCGATGGATGTCAATGAGATCAACCGGATTCTAAAGGAGATTTACATCGAAGATACCGCCAGGCAGCTTCATTATGAGGAAGCGGTCCATCATTTGATCTGTAAACTTTTCCTCACACTGTCAAGGCAGTTGAACGCCTCCACACAGATCCCGGAAGAAGATATGACTATGTATGAGGCGTTCCAGAAAGCGAGGCTTACGCTTCTGACGCACCCGGAGCGGGACTGGGATACCGCATCCATGGCGGCATTAGTCAATCTTGGAATCAGCCAGTTCTATGAATATTATAAGCGTTTTTTCCGTGCCTCACCGAAAGCAGAACTGATCCGGGTACGATTAGAGCGGGCGCAGTATCTGCTTTTGCATGAGAATTTCAGTATTGCGGTAGTTGCGCAATACTGTGGATTTTCCAATCTGTCACATTTTACGAGATATTTTAAAGGGAAATATGGGTGTACACCCGGAGAATTCCGAAGGAAGAATCTGTTATAATTATTTATTTCATTCTTTTTCTTGTATTAGTTTTCTTTGCGTGATATACTATAAATAGTATAATTTTAATAGGAAGCAGATGTAATTTCTATTGTTAATTGCCCTCTAGTATAAAGGAGGGGATGCCCATGATAAGTTTCAGTGATGTACTCACATTATTGCTTGTCGTTTTTGCCGCATTATCATATATTGATAATCATATTAACAAAAAGAAATAAGCATTCTGCACCGTCGAAAGTCTGAATGCTTATTTCTTTTCATTCTCACTGAGGGCAACTCGGATCATTTATCCGAATTGCTTCCTACTTAAGATTATACACAAGGGTACCTGAGAAATCAAGTACCCTCTTTTACTGATATAATATTTTTCCTGTTTTTCTGCAACTCATTCCACATTCTTTAATGCCTGATCCATCGGAATCTTCCTGATTCTTCTGAAGTCGAAGAACATGACAAGCAGATAACCGATCAGAATGAACAGGAACATTTTCACATATCCCACCGTGCTGAACCGGAATGCATACCAGCCACTGTAAGAGTAGAGCATGATTCTCCATACAGCTGCCATGATCACCGTTCCAAGGAATACACTGACTGCATCAATGATCAGTACCATGACAGTCGTCGAGGTCAGGTATAAACTCGCGATCTCACGGTTCTCATAGCCTAAGATTTTGGTTATGGAGATCGCGTTCTCATTTTTCTCGATAATCAGCTTCGTCAGCAGGTAAATTAACACGGCTGAGAGCAGGACACACAGATACTGGAAGTAGGTCATGTAGGATCCCATTGAGTGGTCTAACTGGTCTGCCATTTTTGTGATCTCACGCTCCGTGATCACTGTAGCAATCTCGTTTTCATCAATATCCGTAATCTCGGAATCAGACAGATAGCCACTGAATGCTTCCCCGTCTGTGTTGAAAATCACTCTGTAATTTTCAATTGGCAGGAATACGGCGAGCGTCTGGCTGTGCCCGTAAATGCCCGCAATGGTGAATGTATATTGCTTATTCTCATATTTGGCATCTAACGTAATGGTATCTCCGACCGAAAGATTATATTTGTCTGCGAAAGGTTCTGAAATATAACCTTCGGTATCTTTTAAGGAAGCCAGATCATCGATCTGCACATAGCGGCTGTCATCCTCCACTCCGTAAACAGAAATCTCCTCATCGAGTGTGTCGCTCTTGTGCTCTAACGAAGTCATGCAGAATTGCTCTGCATCCGGGTTTTTCGTAGTGATGACATCTCCGTCTTCCTCTTCATAAGATTTCAGCACATACTGATAGTTGGTAAACATCATGTCCGAAATATTTGACTTGTAGTAATCTAACGTATCCGGCATACCGACCGCCATCGCAAGCATGACCGCGATAAACAGGACTCCCACAAATAAGATCAGGTAATTCGCTATATTCTGGAACATGATACGCAGGCGGAAACGGCTTAAAAAGCTCCATTTTGGCAGCCGCATCGCCTTTTTACGTTTTGATTTTTTCAGATCATGGCGCAGGAACTGTAATGGAGTGTGCTGCATCATTTTCAAAATGACAATCAGGTTCACCACAAGCATCAGGACCACCGGAATGATGGTCGTCTTGAAGAACGCGTCCGGATTCCAGATCGTCTCATAGGTCGGCAGGCTATAGCTGTTGTAGTACATGCTTACAACTGTATATTTGAACACCGTATAACCGAGTATATTTCCGATGCATGCCGCGATCAGTGTCACGATGACCGGCATGGAAATATAATGTCTGACCAGCTCCCCTTTCGTGTAGCCGGATGCCCGGAGTGTTCCGATCGTGGAAGCCTCCTTCACAATCGTGTTACTGATGGTCACTGCGAAAATAAAGGCAATGATCACAATTAAGATATCCAACAGGACGCCGCCCATCGCTTTGTCCGAGCCCATATCCTCTGTTGCAAAATTGATCGCCGGGTTTGCATACCGCGGCAGATAATCCTCAAGTTCCCTGTCTGCGCATACAACCTGTGTGAGCAGTGCTTTCATAAAATCATCCGACATTGCCTTCTGCTCTACATCATCCGCTGGGGAGTCCACATAATTCCATGCGTATCCATAATGGATAGATTTGTGCAGCCGGTCAAAGCCTTCCGGTGTCACCATCGCAACATCGAATTTGATCGCATCAAACATCAGATCAGACGCTTTCTCATGCAGCGTCGCATAGTTGACATAGGCGAGAAGCCCGACTACCCGGAATTCTTCTCCGCTGACAGAGATCGTATCCCCGACCTTAATCCCTACATTGTCCGCATGCATACGGTCGATCGCGATCTCATCATTTTTTTCCGGAAACGTACCGTCTAACATGCAGGCAAGGTTCACATCGTCATTTTGGGCATATACACGGATGGTTCCTTCCGCCACACCGTCATTGTCCGCATCTTCCTCCTCATTCCGGAAAAACTGTTCGTACACATGCACCGGATTTGCCACAAAGTCCGGATCGTTCAACTCGTACTTTTCCTCTGCATCTGCATATTTATCGTCAATTTCCTCTACAAGCTTATCCCACGCCTTGTCATAGGCTTCCGGATAAGCTTTGTCGTATGCTTCTTTATAAGCACTGTCATACGCCTCGTCGTGCGCACTCTGGTATGCTTCATCATATGCAGTCTGGTAGGCGCTGTCATAGTTTTCTTTTTTTGCTGTATCATAAGCGCTCCGGTATGCCTGGCTGTACGCTGTGTCATAGGCACTCTGGTAAGTGCCGTCTCGCTTCGCCTGTTCGATGGCATCCTCTGACATGGCATCTGCCGTCGCCTCGTCTGCTCCCTGTGCAAGCAGTCCCTGTTTCACCTGTGCCGCAAACTGCGCATCGAACTGGGCACCGAAATTCGCATCAAACTGCTGTTTGAACATGCTGTCAAACTGGGAATCAAATTTTTCCTGAAACTGGCTGTCGAATTCTTCTTTAAATTTATCCTCAAATTCGTCATTGAATTTTTCCGTAAATTCTTTTTCGAACTCGTCATCAAATTTCACATCCAGCTCTTTCTTCGCCTCATCGAGGTAATACTGCTTCACATCCGCTTTCTCTCCGGTTTCAATCGCAGAGAGTAATTCTGCATCTGCCTTCTTATCCAGCTCAAAATGTCCATCTTCGAGCTTATATTTCGTCACGCCCTCCGCCGCCGAGTACAGCATGCTCTCGTTGGCAACGTACATACCGGAGACAAAACCGATTGTTAAAATAAGGAACAGCGCCACCACAAGATATTTTTTCCAATCGCCGAGCAGCTCTCTTGGGATTCGTTTGATCAGTGGATTTTTTATTTTCTTCTTTTTCATAGCTGCCACTCCCCTTACCACTCAAGATCTGCCGCTGAAATCTTGTGTTCATTCCTCTCGTTGTAGCGTACTTCCCCGTCGCGGAGCTTGATCACATGATCCGCCATGTTCTTGATCGCCTCATTGTGTGTGACCATGATAATCGTATTGCCGTATTTCCGGTTGACATCCTCGATCAGCTTTAAGATCTCCTTGGATGTATTGTAATCAAGTGCTCCGGTCGGCTCATCACAGAGCAGGATATCCGGATTCTTCACAATTGCGCGCCCGATGGATACTCGCTGCTGCTGACCGCCGGACAATTGGTTCGGCAGCTTATAACGGTGCTCATAGAGCCCTAAAGTGTGAAGCAGGTCATCGATATCTAACGCGTTATCGGACAGATATGCCCCGACCTCAATATTTTCCTTGACATTCAGGTTCCCGATCAGGTTGTACATCTGGAATACATAGCCCAAATGCTTTCTGCGGTACTGGGTCAGCCGCTTTTCGTTCATATCCTCTAACTTGTCTCCGTTGATCGAGATATAACCGGAATCTGCGCTGTTGATTCCTCCAATGATATTCAATAAAGTTGATTTCCCGGAGCCAGATGGTCCGAGCAGGACACAAAACTCTCCCTTCGCAACAGAAAAGTTCATGCCACGCAGTACTTCCTGGCGCGTCTCACCACTTCCAAATCCTTTTTTCAAATCAACAATTTCCAAAAACTTTCTTTCTTCCTCTGACATAGGCTCCCCTTTCAAACACATATTTGACAAACCTGCTGTGCTGTCTTTTCCTGCTCATAAGTTAGTTATCACTAATTTCAGAAGAATTATAGCATAGGCCATGGAAGATTCAAGGAAGAAATGCTGTTGTTGAGAAATTTTGTCACTTGTTTTCCATAGATTATTTGCTATAATCTATGTATATACAGTTAATACTATTTAACCGTACATTATTATACTGGGAGGAAATCTTTATGAATGATCAGGTTGCTATCAAACCCTGGGGAAACAGTCTCGGAATACGCATTCCAAAAAAAGTCCTTGAAAAACTTGGACTTCATATTTCAGACACTCTGCAAATCGAAGTCATTGATGATTCTATCGTTTTGAAAAAAACATTTAAACATAAAACATTTGAAGAACGGGTTGCTGAATACAACGGTGAAATTTCAATTTGTGATTATGATTGGGGTGAGCCTGTCGGAAAGGAAATTTTATGATGGATTTTTCACAGGGTGATATTATAAAGATCTCCAATTTAAAAGAAAACATGCTTATTGTAAGTAGAAATGCATTTATTAAGACAACTGGTGTTTTTCATGTTTGTCCTCTTCTGAAAAATTATACAGGAGGACCTCTTCATATAAAAGTATGTGGTATAAAAAACACTTCTGGAACCGCTATTTGTGAACAAATAAAATTGATTGACCCATCCGCCAGAAGCTGCACCCGTATTGACCGTATCCCTTACGATGCACTCATGAATATTTCAGACGCAATACAAGGGATTTTTGAATACGACTAATAAAAAGGAGGCTTACTGCATCGAAGGAAACTGCAGACGCAGCTTCTTATTTTCAAAAAGCCATTGAGGTGTTCCAACAGGCTGGTGATCCTTACAGTGTGGAAGAAGTGCAGGAACTGCTGAAGAATATCGGCTCCGTATCATAACACAAATCCCCGGGGTTCCCATATGGCAGAACGGTCTGCATCCTATGGGAACCCCAGGGATTCCATGTTTTCTATAAATATTTTTCTTTCCCCTCTCCCTCAAAATATTCCATCACCAGCTTCACAACAACACCGGATAATAAGAATACCGCGATCAGGTTCGGGATCACCATCAGACCATTGAAGGTCTCTGCAATGTTCCACATCAGACCCAGGTTCATCGTTGCCCCGACAATCGCCACAAGCGAATATACAATCATAAATGGCTTGTTAGCACGGGATCCGAACAAGAATTCAATACATCTCGTACCATAAAGTCCCCAGCCGATGATCGTGGAAAACGCAAAACAGCACATGGCAACCGCCGTAAAGATGGATACCCATCCGCCATATACGGATGTAAATCCGCTGATCGTAAGCTCAGCCCCTGCTGCTTCCCCATATCCGACCGGGACACCGCTGCATAAAATAACAAGTGCCGTCAGTGTACAGATGACGATCGTATCCACAAACACCTCAAAAATTCCGAAGAATCCCTGTTTGACCGGCTTTCTCGTATCTGCGCACGCATGTGCGATCGAACCGGTTCCAAGTCCAGCTTCGTTCGAGAAGATTCCTCTGGAAACACCTTTTTTCATGCTCATGAAAAAGCTTCCCACAGCACCGCCTGTCACGGCTGCCGGGTTGAACGCCCCTTCAAAAATCGCACCAAATACAGCCGGGATCGTCCGGAAATTGATGAGAACAACGCCAACCGCCAGAATAATATAAATGATTGCCATAAAAGGAACCAGCTTCTCTGTCACCTGTCCGATCCGCTTGATTCCACCGATTAAGATCAATGCAATCAATACTGCCAGGATGATGCCAAGAATCAGATTGAAAACCGGAGCCGCCTCCTCCGACAGCAGATTGTAATTGTACAGTGCAGAGTCAATCGCCGTTGTGATCGTGTTGACCTGCGTTGCATTTCCGGTTCCAAAGACCGTCAGCACACCAAAAGCGGAAAAAAGGTATGCCAGCCAGATCCAGTTCTTCTTTAATCCATTTTTGATATAGTACATTGGTCCGCCGACTAACTCACCGTCCGCATTTATCTCGCGGAAATGAACAGCTAACGTCACCTCGGAGAACTTTGTACACATACCAAGCAATGCAGACATCCACATCCAGAATACTGCACCCGGTCCACCGATCGCGATCGCACCTGCAACACCAGCCACATTTCCGGTTCCTACCGTAGCGGCAAGTGCTGTACAGACTGCCTGAAACGGTGTCAGTGCTCCGTCCGATGCTTCCTTCTTCTTTCTCATACGTCCGAGTGTCACCCGCATCGCATACGGGAACTTACGGATCTGCAAAAATCTGGTACGGATGCTTAAGTACAGTCCGACCCCGATAATGCAGATCATCGCCGGGACACCCCAGATGAAGTTATTGACTACATTGTTAATTTGCTCAATTGCCTGTAACATATTTTTTATTTCCTCTCAATTCCATACGTTACCCTCCACACTGCAATGTGACCTGCAGCGTTCAGATCTGGTTCTCTGTAGCAGCTGTAAAGTTTCGTTTCAGCCGTGCACTCTGCTCTGTTAAAGCACGAATGTATGTAACGCTAGAATTATAGCACATTGTATCCTCGGATGCAAAAAGAATCTGTGGAAGCAGGCATAAAACTAGGGTTGGGGATTCTACGGGGGTGCCTCGGACTGTCGGATGAAAGGTGGGGTGTTCCCTTATACAATCGTCGGAATCAGCTTCGCCGGAACGATCTCAACCTTCCGGAGTCCCGGTGCAATCTGCTCCTTCACTCTGCGGCTCACTTCGGAAAGTACATATTCCTGTGCCATGACTCCGCCGCAATCGATGAAGCTGCCCTGCTCTTGCAGCGCGCGAACGCCGTCTACTGCCTCGGGCAGGGTGGCAGCATGGTACTTGCGAATGACATCTGGGTGCGGTTTGCTACGATCTCTAATAAGTTCCGGAACTGTGGCGACAGCCACACACAGCTGATTGCAGCCAGCCTGATGGGACCGGGTGACGTTATTTTATTCGTCTCTTACTCCGGATCTACCCATGATATGATGGACACGCTGACGATTGCCAAAAATTCCGGCGTCAAAATTATCCTGATCACCCATTATGCCGATGCACCCGGCACTTCACTTGCCGATGTTGTCCTCTTATGCGGAGCTCTTGAGACCCCGCTCGATGGCGGCAGCATCCCGGTAAAAGTCGGGGAGCTCTTCGTTGCGGAATCGCTCATTATGCGTTATCTGCTCGACAATAAAGAACTTGCAACCATTGCAAGGGATAAGACGAGTACCGCCATGGTGGTGAAACTATTATAAACAAAAAGGATGAGCGAAGAATTATAAAAAAATCTTCGTTCATCCTTTTTATATTATATATGCTATTAGCGAAAATCATTGAAAACGTACATTGGATTGTGACGCATCGTCAAAGACATAAGAAGACACTGGGGAGCGGCCGGTCCTTAGCGACCGTATTTTGGTCGCTTAGTACCGCTGCCAGCGACACGTAGCGAGAGCGTGTCTTCGTTGACTTTGACGATACGTCACAATCTTCACAGCCTAAATTGGAGTTTCGCCCTCATTTATTTCGTCTTTGCATCAATCACGGATAACGCATCCTCATCTGCTACGATAATCACATTCGGATGTAATCTTAAAACAGATCCCGGTACCTGTGGTGTGATTGGTCCGTTGACCACCGCGTCAAGTGCCTCTGCTTTGTCTTTTCCGCTGACAACCAATAAGATCATCTTTGCACGGAGGATTGTTCCAACTCCCATGGTGTATGCCTGCTTCGGCACATCATCCGCACTTGCGAAGAAACGTTTATTGGCCTCGATCGTGCTCTCTGTCAGATCAACAACATGTACATCCTGTGGGAAAGAATCACATGGCTCATTGAATCCGATGTGTCCGTTGTGTCCCAGTCCAAGGAGCTGAAGATCAATTCCACCAAGAGAATCTATCAGCTTCTCATATCTCTCACATTCGTTCTCGCTGTCAAGGTTCGTTCCATCCGGAAGGAAATGATAGTCCGGTCTGATGTTGACTCTTGAGAATAAATTCTTGTTCATGAAATACCAGTAGCTCTGATCATTTTCCTTTGGAAGACCTTTGTACTCGTCTAAGTTTACGGTTGTAATTTTGGAAAAATCAAGATCTCCTTTCTTGTACCAGTCTACCAGCTGATCGTAAGTTCCGATCGGGGTAGATCCTGTTGCAAGACCAAGTACACTGTCATCTTTTAAAATCATCTGTGCTGAAATAATGTTTGCAGCTTTTCTGCTCATATCCCGGTAGTCTTTGGTTCTGATAATTTTCATTTTCTGCATCTCCTATCGTTCTTCGTTATTGCCGCGCAGTGTGCGCTGAATTTCCCTCTGGATTCTCTCAATACGCGTACGGTCATCATTCACATAAGCAGCATACAGAATATCAATCATCAGAAGCAGTGGGAACTGTGGTGAGATCAGATTGCCGTAGTTCAAGTGCTGCAGGGATGGCACTAGAAGCACCTCGTTGCAGAACTCTTCGTACGTCTGCCGGTTCTTCTCTGTGATAAGCAGCGTCCTTGCTCCCTGGCGGAATCCTCTGTGGAGCATATAGAGCACTTCAGACTTCGTACCGCTTAAGCTGAGCCCGATCACAAGGTCATGCCTGTTCAGAAAAACCGTCTGCATTCTCATATTCTCATTATCCCGAAGCGCCGTCACTTCTATACCAATCCAGCGGAATCTTGTCGCCATCTCCTCCGCTGCAAGTCCCGAGCTTCCGCGTCCGCAGAT
Organism: uncultured Roseburia sp.; assembly: GCA_934320555.1. GTDB lineage: Bacteria > Bacillota > Clostridia > Lachnospirales > Lachnospiraceae > Roseburia. The sequence continues at coordinate 4,409 of CAKRFH010000034.1, read as the reverse complement.
AAACACTCTCCTCGCCCACTTTAAATCCTTGACAATCCTGCCAATCTGCCCTTCGTCGAGCAGGCTATATACTTTGTTCAAAAGATTCTGATAGGTGTCTAAGACCAGCCTTGACTGCTGCTGTTCCACCGCAGACTTCTCCACGTAAGAATTGCGGAATTCATAGGTGAACTCCCGGTATCCGTGAAACCCGCTCTTTTTCGCAAAGCGTGACAGCGATGCCGGTGACACGGAGAGCTCCTTCGCCACCAGTTCTGCGGAGAGCCGTTCCGGTCTCGCACGGTTTAAGAAGTAGTCTGCAATGTGCCGCTCTGTCTCAGTATAGCTTTCGTAGTTTGCTTCAATGATCGGAATGATCGACTTTGCATATTCGTCCATGTCTGTAGCATAGCCTCCCTGCATCTTATTTTCAATCATTATACACTTTTTGGAAAGTATTTTCATCAAAATGCGGCATTTTTTCTGTTTTTCCTGCTTTTTCTGAAACTGTTTTTATTCATTATGAACAATTGCCGGGATTCTTCTTTCACCGGGTGCTTTCATTTCCACCCCAGATTCTTTTCATAACGCCAGCTTCCGTTTCCAGTAAACATCATATGCAACCGAAACCGCCGAGCCAAATAACAGCGCCCACGCCATCGCCTGCAGCCCGATCACCGGCTGCATCAGGAATGCAAACACGAGCCTGCACGCAAGTGCGATCACCGAGGAGATGGCAAACAGATTCATTTTCAGGTTTGCCTTCAGCAGTGCCTCGATGCTGTATTTATAGAGCTGTAAGAAAAAGTTCGGGATCATGAGAAGCAGATAGAGTTTTGCAAACGCATAACCGTCACTTGTCACATCCATCGAATACATGGACATCAGTGTTCCGGAGAAAAACAGGTCGATCACCGTAAGCACAATGCAGACACCCAGTCCTTCTTTTATCAGGAACGAATACCCCTCTTTCACCCGCATCACCTCTTTTGCGCCAATATTCTGCGATGCAAAGGTCTCGTATCCGATACTTGTCGCCAGAATCGGAAGCAGCAACAGGTTGAAAATCGTTGTAGCCACGGTATATCCGTTGATATATTCAATTCCTGCACTGTTCACGATCACCTGAAGTGCCATCGTTCCAACAGACATGACGGAGCTCTGCACAATAGTCGGTACTGCAAGCGTTAAGTATTCTTTTAAGGAAGCTTTTGAAAAATATGCTTTTGCCTGCGTCTTTTTCCTTAAGATCAGGTGCGCACATACTACATTCCAGATACAGCTCACCATCATGGAAAAATCAGAAGCCCATGCAGCGCCCGCCACACCGGTATGGAACTGACTGATGATGACTACGTCCAGAACGATATTTAAGATCTGGGTGCTGACACAGATGGTTGTCTGCGTTCTGGAATTGCCGCTTCCATTGATGACAGCGCCCGCCGCCCCCTGGATACCGGTCAGTGGAAAACTGAGTGCATAGATAATGGAAATGTTCGTGCACTGCTCTAGTATTTCCTCCGGCAGCTGCATCACACGAAATACCGTCGCAGAAAATATCACGTAGGCAAATGTCATGAAAAGTCCCAACACCATTCCTGCCATCCCGAGTGTGAACACAGTCGGTTTCACCTCATCGTATTTCTGCTCGCCGTAGAATCTGCCAACCACGATATGGCTTGCCCCGGCAAAGCCGCTTAAGACCGCGTAGCCGATCAGCAGGATGTTATTTGCCGACGACCACACAGACAGTGCCGTCTCGTTGACGAACCTTGCCACGATCACGCTGTCCGCTACCATGTACGCCTGGTTTAAGATCTGCATGAGGATGATCGGCATTGTGAATTTCAGCAGCGCTGTGGAGACTTTTCCCTTTGTTAAATCCATTGTTTTTTTCCTCTGTTCTCTTTATGATTTCTGCCGGATCCGGCAGATGTTTTTATTCCCTTTGTTTTTGACTCTGTTATAATAAACCTGTACGTTGCGTATAGGTCAAGAGGTTTTTCAGACACGGGGGACGAAACTCGGCGTTAGGCTGTGCTGGCAGCTGGCGTGCGGATGGTGGGAGGCGGTAAGACACGCTTTCGCAATCTTCACAACCTGTCAGGGGAGTTTCGCCCCGGAATTAAAAAACTTAGAAAAGAGGTCAAATATGTCAATAACAGAAAAGCTATACAAGGTAACTGACTTTGCAAGAATGTGCGGCGTAACCCCGCGCACTTTAAAGTACTATGAGGAGCGCGGTCTCCTCACCCCGGCGCAGATGGGGGAGAACGGTTACCGCTACTACAGTCTTGCGCAGATAGATGAGGTGTCCGCCATCCTTCTGTTCCGGGACTATGGATTCTCGTTAGAGGAGATCCGTGCGATCATGGAGCAGGATGACCTGGCGGGAATTGAACAGCGGATGGATATGATGTTGTCTATTATCGGAGAACAGAAGAAGCGCTTAGAGGAGCAGGAGAAAAATATCCGCTATACATGTGCGCAGGTCGCACAGGCGAGGCCAAACCTCGGTGTTCCGTTTGTGGAGGAACATGAGGTACAGCGGGTGAATTTTGAGCCGGTGTCGCTGTCACCGGCACATTCTTTCATTATTAATTATCTGACGGACGGGCTGCGGAACGGAACTTGTTTTTCCATGGAGGATTACACCGTGTGCGGCAGATATCAGACGGATCCACAGGGGAGCACCGTATTATCCGGAAAAAGTATGTGTCTTTATGAAATGGGATTTCCGAGACAGGAGCTTGTCCGGAAAGTTGCAGATGCTGCAAAACGCGAAGGGATCGCAGCATCCATGGTTTACTGTGAGATGGTACTGGAGAATGTGCTGCCGGAGAAGTGTTTATTTCAATATTTTACGGGTGTTCATTGCGATACTGCAAGGGGGTCTTCCCGGTCTGTGCCTTAAATACCTTCTGAAAATGCGACTGGGAAGAGAAGCTGAGCAGCCCGGAAATCTCTAAGATACTCTTCTCCCCGTATTCTAAAAGACGCTTTGCTTCCTCGATCTTCTGCTGCATGATATAACTTTGCAGATCCTGCCCCATATCCTTCGCAAACGTGTGGGACAGGTAGGATGCACTCTTGTCGAGCCGTTCTGCAATCCCGGTAATCCGGAGCCTGCTGTAAAGGTTTGCCTGTACATCGCTTAGAATCTGCAAGGTAACCGGCAGTACGTCTTTCGGCTTTTTCAACTGCTGTACTTTTTCGCAGAAATCACTCATCATAAGACCCATTTTCGGCTGTATTTTTTCCGGCTCATCCATAGTTCCAAGCTCACGGATATACTGGTCGCTCATCTCCATTGCATATTCATAATCCAGCCCGCCACGAACTGCCGCACGGGAGCAGAGTACCACACTGACAAGGAAAATCGTCTTTATATTTTGCAGGCTGTCCCTCCCCAGACGCACGCCGTCTATCTCCATGAACGGCACCTGCATTAACGTTTCGGTAAGAGCCTCCCTGTTTCCTGTTTCGATCAGAGTGAGGATTTCCTTTTCCAGCCGTTCTGTATTATGGATCGGCTTCGGTTCCATCAAAGGCTCCGGCAATGCCTCTGACCTCTCCACAAAATCTTTGTCTGACAGTCTGACCTCTTTTCCTGCTATATCCTCCGGCTGTCCTCCATATCCATTCACGTTATAGCACAGAAAACGAAGCAGGGAGAAGAACCGTGCCTGGTTCATCACCGGTGTCCGCTCCAGGAAATAACGGAACTGATGCTTCTGCGGGATGGAAAAATTTCTGGTTTCTTTCCTTTTTCCTACCTGCTTTGCAAGGTTCTCCCTGGAGCTGACCGGACCGACCAGAATCTGCGTGCCGTTTTTCTCATTGCGCACGCAGCCGTAAAACAGTTCCTGTTCCTCCAGATATAAAATCGGCACATCCCTGTTCAGACATGGTCTCATCTTTTCCAGGCACAGGTTCTGATCCAGCACCACCGGGGTATAAGACACGCATATCTCTCCCTGTCTGACCAGACTGACCGGTACCCGGAATGCGTGGTACAGATACCGCAGGTATTCTTTCGTCTCTTCCATATTCATCTTCCCTGTCTCTCCTTCTTTTTGAGCAGCTTTCGAACTCACAATGTTCATGTTGTCATCATCTCTTCCTGACAGCTTTTCTGTATTGTATTTTTTACAGTTTTCATGTAATAGCTTAATTATATAAATTAAAGCTTATTTTTACAATAATATTTTCTAAAATGTTAATACACTGTATCTATCACGTAGGAACGCGGGCAAATCCTCTGCTCCTGCAAAGGCGCATGCTATGCAGGCATAGCAGACATTTGCTTCCGCAAACAAGGAGGATTATATGTCAAAAGAAAAGAAGCAGGGTGTATCCAAAAAAGTATTCTTCGGATGGCCGACCCTCACAATCTCAACAAGTGTCGCCGCTGTTTTATTCGGCTACGC
>CAKRFH010000033.1:0-26621 GCA_934320555.1 uncultured Roseburia sp. | reverse complement strand
CTTCCCTTCTTTTTCAGATATTCTGCAAGAATTCCTCTTTCTATACACTCTTTAATCGCCATCTCATACGCGTTCTCATCCCCTGCATCCTGGTATTTCCGGATTGTCTCTATAAACAGACTGTATTCTTTCATCACCGGACATTTTTCCAACACTTTTTGGAAGCCTTACCATACTTTTCTTATAACGATCTCTCACTGGAATAAGCTGTTCTTTACTTTTTTGTTTTCTTTTTCCATTCTATAAAATCCTTTCCTGTATGCAAAGGACATTCCGAATGTTTTATACCATTATATAAAACTCCCTCTCATTCTTCAAGTATTACATATCCCTATATTTTTTCGGTGTCATGCCATACTTCTTTTGAAAAATACGATGGAAGTAACTGATATTATCGTACCCGACCGCCATGGCGATATCGGCGACGTTCATGGCGGTGGTGCGGAGCAGATAGGAGGCCTGAGTGAGACGCTTGGTCTGGACGAGCTCGGTGTAGGTCTTTCCGGTGCGGCGTTTGATCTCGCGGGAGAGCCAGTAGATGTCGTAGTGAAGCTCGTTTGCAAGCTCGGTCAGCTCTCCGCTTTTGTAGTGTTCCTCCACGTAGCTTAATACCTGGATGACAAATTTCTGCTGGACGCTTGCCATGTCGGTATCGACTTTGTCCATATGGTTCATCAGCTGTAGAAATAATAAGCCCATTGTTGCCTGATTGATGCTTCGCTTGTTTGGCATCCTGTTTACGATCGTCCAGATCAGGTTTTCTAAGAGGTTCTGCACCGGCAGGACATCTGCCACTTTAAAATGCAGATAGCCGGAGCTCTCGTTCTGTCCGCGCAGGCAATCTACGATAAACTGGCGCAGCAGGCTCTCCTCCTCCTCGATCATTTTCAGCCCATAGTCAAAGAATTCCGGCAGAATGATAAAATTCACCGCAACATCTTCCTTCCCTGCCGGAAAGATTTCCTGCACGGCGTTCTGATTTAAGAGCAGAAGTTCTCCTTTCTGCAAAAAAACATCCTCGCCGTTGACGATATGGTGTGTTGTGCCGGAACACATGTAGATCATCTCAACATAGTTGTGCGTGTGTTTTGGAAAATGGATGAAACGTGTGTGCGTGCGGACCTGGATCAGTTTTCCCGCCTCTAAGAGCTTTCTGGCATCAATGACATTCGAGTCCTCTGCCATGTAGATCTCTTTTTCGATGGTCTTCTCCCCGGCTAAGATGCGTTCCTCTTCCGGGGTTATTTTTTCAAGCTGCTGTAAGAGTTCCTGTGTCATGTGATGTTCCCTTCCCGTTTTCTATCTTTACATAGACAATTGCGAAACTCACAGAAAACATGAGGAGGATTGTGTACAATCTTCACAGCCTAAATTTGAGTTTCGCAATTGCCTATTTCATCTTACAGTCCCGGAAATACAGCATCATCTCACGAGTAAGACTTAAGCCTTCCGGATCATCCGGTATATCGTGGTAATCAACCCATTCCGCGGTAGAGAGTTCCTCCCGGTCTAACGTAATCCTGCCTTCCTCCGACAAGTCACAGTAAAAACCCATCAGAAGATTACTGTCAAAGCCCCACGGCTGGCTTTTATAATATCGGATATTTTTCACATGAAGTCCGACTTCCTCCATGACTTCCCGCTGCACCGTCTCCTCCGCTGTCTCCCCAATCTCCGTGAACCCTGCGATCAGCGCATATCTTTTGTATTCCCTGCCCGCATATTTCGTCATCAGGATTTTATCTCCATCTGTCACGCCGACAATCACCGCCGGGGCGATCTTCGGAAACACCTGATTGCCACAGCACGGACACTGCATCATGCGCAGCTTCTCACTATGTACAAGCTTTGTGGCACATCTTCCGCAGAACTGATTGTCCCTGTACCACACAAACAGATGCCAGGCTGTTGCAATGGCAAAGATGCTCTCCTTCGGGTGCATGCTTCTCGTTGCAAACATCCGGTGAAACCGGAAGCCTTCGACTGCGTTCTCATCCTCCGGCCGGATATCTGTCAGAAAAAAAGCCTTTTCTCCTATGGAAAAAAGATAGACAAAAGACGGCTCCTCCACGCCCTTTTTCTCCCTGCAATAGTTCTTCCATCCTCCGTAAGTTAAGAATGTGATCTCCCCGTCCTGCTCCTTCAAATAAACGGTTCTGTCATGGAAGCCTAATACTAAACTGTCTGCCGCTGGCTGTTTTGGTATATATTCGTTTTTCAGATGCTTTGGTAAAATATCCTGTATCATCGGCTGTATCTGTCCTTCCTGCTTCATCGCAGCCTTCTGCAGGCTGTGTTCTTCCCACTTTGCATATTCTTATCTCCCGGATAATCTGATATTATTCCGGTACTCTGTCGGGGACACCCCGCACGTTGCTTTAAACATTTTCATAAAGTGCTTCTCATTATCATAACCGACTTTCTGGCTGATTTCAATAATCTTTAAATCGGTATCAGCAAGCAGCCGCTTCGCCTCCTTCATACGGATCTCCTTCAGATAGCTTACAAAATTGCACCCGGTATACTCTTTGAAAGAATAAGAAAACAGCGAATAATTCATGGACAGATCATTCGATACGACGGCCATGTTCAAGTCTTTTGCATAATTTTCCTTAATATATTCTACTGCCTGTCTCATTTTAGCCTGATTTTTATTCTGGTCGAACTGATGGTTTACTTTCTCATGGATGCTTAGAACAAGCTCCATCACTTTTTCCTCATAGTCATCAATACAGTTTTCTTTCATGATAATTTTGCACTCATTCAACAGTCCGCTCTCTGACTCGATGACTTTTCGGTATACTTTTTCGATTTCTTCTAAGAACTCCTGCATGCAGACCTCAAATTCCTTCTCCGCAATTCTGCCATGCTTCACCTCATAGAAAAACTGATAAAAGCTCTTCTCTAACTCTTCCGTATGCTCTGTTCCAATCAGCTGGACTCTCTGTATCTTTGCTGCATTCTCTGTGAGCTTAGCCGCTTCTTCTATCAGCCCTTCCGGTACGCTCTCAGAAAACGTGTCAAAATGAACTTCTCCCAGATTCCTTGTAAACGCTATACGGCGCATCTCGGCTGCTTCTTCATAAGCACGCTTTAACTCTCCGAGTCCCTGGTGTCCACTGCTGATTCCGGCATAACTGTCGGACAGCTCCTTCCCCAACAGTGTCTCTAACTGCTGCTCCGGCACGATATAAATGTCATTTTCCCTCACATTCTCCAGAACAATAACGTCTTCCCTGACTGCCCCCTGTCTTTTCCGGTGGTTCGTGCAGCAGACATAATAGGTTCCACAATAAAAATGCTGCCCATAGTTTTTCTCATAAGCATCTATCTCATCCTGCGATACAGAATCCATGAGCAGAAAATGCTTCATCTGCTGATATCCGATTTTCTGCTGATTTATTTCGTCTTCTTTCCTGTTCTCGATCTCCTCGTTCAGCTTGAACAGAATTTCTTTGATTTTATCCCGCTCAATCGGTTTCAGCAGATACTCCCTGACACCATTGCGCATCATTTCTACCGCATAGGTAAAATCATCATATCCGCTGACAGCCACAGTGAGCGGTACATGCTCGAAAGACTGCATTTTCTGTACCAGCTCGATTCCATCCATCTTCGGCATACGGATATCGGTAAACATCACTTCTATCTCCTGTTCGCGCAATATCTCAAGTGCCATCTCCCCATTGCTGCACTCTATGACCGTCTCGACCGGAACTCCGCTTCGCATGATCATAGTCTTTAACCCCTGACGGATCAGTTTTTCATCTTCTACAATCAACACTGTTTTCATTTTATTTCCTCACTTACTCTTCTCTGTGCGTAATCGGAATACGCACCCTGATCTTCGTATAGCATCCGATCATAGATGCTATCTCAATTCCATATTTTTCACCAAACGCAATATGGATGCGGTCCTGCACATTTTTAAGACCGATTCCGTTTCCGGATCCTCCATTTGAATCAATTTCTCCCGCAATCTTCTGTTTGAGACGCTTCACCTCATCCTCTGTCATTCCCTTTCCGGCATCTGTGATCTCGATCACGCAGTCATCCCCTTCTACCAGCCCCTTTATGTAAATATTGGTGTCCTCCGCCATCTGTTCAATACCATGGCAGATCGCATTCTCCACGATTGGCTGCAGGGACATTTTAGGGATCTCCTGTTTTAAAATCAGCTCCGGTATATTTAAAGACAAATAGATCTCATAGTCAAATCTTAAATTGATCAGCGCCATATAATTTTTGATGTATTCTAACTCCTGCTCTACAAGTACATTCCCGGATACCCACTTCATGCTGTAGCGCAGAAGTTTTCCCAGAGAAGTTACCGCATCAGAAATCGCATACTCCTCATCAATTTCCGCCATCATCTTTATGGATTCTAACACATTGTAAATAAAATGTGCATTGATCTGATTTTGCAATGCACGGATCTCAGAATTCTTTGCCAGCATCTCTCTGTTTAAATTATCATTCATCAACTGCTTGATCCGTTCTAGCATCTTATTGATCTGGGTTCCCAACTCTCCCATTTCATCATTTCCACACTCCGGGATCACGACATTTAAATCCCCCTTCTGGACATTGCGGATCGACTTTAAAATTTCATAAAATTTACGAAGTAAATGCTGTACGATCAGGTTGATCACCAACGCAAGAAAAACCGTCAGTACTGCCATTCCGATAAAGAACAACAGACGGCTCCATCTTACTCTGTTTATATCGGATGAAATATCCTTGACACAGATCAGTGTTCCGGACATTTCCCTGATATACATTCCGGATACCACGAGCTTTTTCCTTCCGGACTCTTTATAGCTGGTCATAATCTCTCCGTCTTCCAGATGCCGTGGTTTTATAACCTCGATCAGCTTCTCTGACTCAGGCTTCCTGTTTTCACCAAAGTACTTCTCTCCACTGTCTGTATAAAAGCAGCTCCATTCATCCTCAATTGACTCGTAAAGACTTGGAAACATATTTTCCATCGTCATGGCAGCTTCTATGACACCAATCGTACCATTATTCCGGTCTTCCACCGGTGTGATCAGTGACATAATTTTCCTGTTCTGGTCCATTGTGTAAGAAGAAAATATATTATCCGTATAATTATAATTCCATCCGGTATAATCCTCTTTTTCCGCCCATGACTGTTTTTCCATTCTTTTCCGGCTGTATAAGATCGGCATCATTTCCTGCACCTGGTCGTTTACCGCATACACACGGACACTGTAGAGCAGCGGATTGTTGTTCACCAGACGTTCCAACGAAGAAACTTCAATATTTTTAAACTTCAGCCAGTCCTCCGTACTCAGTTCTTCCCCGCTTACAGAAGCATTTAACACCTGTTTGAGCGAATCATCACTGAGAAAGAACTGCGTAGACATATTCACTGAATCAATTCTTGTTGCCATATTATCGCTGTTTCGTTCCATGGTATACTGCATGTAACTTATGTTCTCATCGATCACATCCTGTATCATGATATGAAACAAAGCTCCAATGGATATGCAAAGCGGAACTACAGTAAACAATACAATAATGATCGTAAATTTTATATTCAGTTTTGCATTTCGAAAATACTCTGTTATTTTTTTCATTCACTGATTCCCAACTTTTTCTTTGCTTCGTGCATCAGCTTTGTTTTCTCATCCAGGACTTTTTCATATCCGAGACTTTCTCTTTTTTCCAGATAAGATTCAAAAATACGGTCAAATTCTTCCTCCGAATCTGCTAATAATAATTCCGGAAGTGTCCTGCTCCAAAGTCTGACGCACTCATCATCTATTACCGCCGTCTCTTTACTTATAAAAAGATCCACATCATACGGACCATTATAGACTGTATACTTTCTGGTCCAGTCTCCCATCTGACTGATATAATCCGGCTCAGGCTGTTTCCACTGAGACTGCATCACATTATCCTGCAGCATCCAATAAGCATCATCCGCACCATATTTTAAGTCAAATGCCTCCCGGTCTGTCTCTAACAGAGTCTCCGCTTCCCCGGTCCATACAGGGCTTCCATTTACCATTCTGTATGTCTCTCCCTCTACGCCCAGGTAAACTCTTTTCTGCCCCTGTTCACTGATCAGATACTGCAAAAATGCAAGCGCACGGTCCGGGTTTTTGCAGTTCTTTGAGATCATGGTGATCGTCCATCCATTGATATTGGATACCGGAAGCGTCGGATCATCTCCTCTGCTGTTTTTCGGTCCATCCACCGCAATATAAATACTGTCCGGATTATTTTCATACAGCTTCTTCTGCTGCGATGTCAGATCCGCCCACTGATAAATCATACAAAAGTATCTTCCGCTTTCAAGCTTTTCCTCCATCTGTGTTCTGGTATCGACAAAAATGTCATTGGAAAGCAATCCCTTTTCCCCCAGTTTCCGGAAAAATTTAAGCCAGGACAAATATTCTTCGTCTGTATATCTGTCATACGTTTTCCCATCTTTCTCCCATGGAACAGCCAGAAAATTCATCAGATATTTATCAAAAGACGGATTCCCCTCATTGTCAAATACATGTGCACCTACCGGGATCAGCTTCTCCCCATTTACTTCTGGAAACATTTCCACGGCTTTTTCTACTGCTTCTAAAAACCCCTCCTGTGTTGACATATCCGGACTTCCGATTGCTTCATAAATATCTTTTCTCACCACAAACGTCTGGTTCGACGTCATAGTCTCCTTCTCTTCTTCATAGTCCTGCAGTGTCGTGGCAGAACACGGATAACCGTAAATATTACCATCCTCCATCGTATACCACTTCACTACATCCTCTTTGGTATCCTTCCAGAAATAAATGTCATAATCCTCTGCAAGTTCATTCAGAGAATATACCATCTGACTGTCAATGATCGTCTTCACCTGCGGTTCCCAATACCCGATCGTGATCAGATCCGGCAGGGAATCTGATGCGATCAGCGCATTTAACTTCTCTGTTTCATTTCCCATTGGGGTGATAAAATGAACTGTCACCCCCGTTTCTTCGGTGATCTTCTCTGATACCACATTATTCCCCCACGGTGTTGTAAACCAGGAATAATTCACATACCAGTCTAATGTAACCGGCTCTTTGGCATATTGCTGCCAGATTTCTTTCTCATCCACATCCGTCGTCTTTCTGTCCTCTTTCCCACACAGGGCTCCGACAAAAAGTATGGCGCACAGTCCTGCCATTCCTGCTGCAGAAGCTGCCTTTTTTGCTGTTTTTATTTCCATTCTTTTCTGTCCTTATCCTTAATATATGCTTTCTGCTTCTTTAAAAGCATATCAGTAAAACGCCAAAAGCGCTACCCTTTCGGGCAGCGTTTTTGCGTTTCTATTTACTTTTATTCTTTTACCGCACCTGCGGAGATACTGCTGATGATATACTTTGAGAAGAAAGCAAACACGAGCAGGATCGGAATGACAGAAATTGCAACTGCCAGATAAATTGCACCCTGGTTTGCGGTAATATCTGTTGATGCCTTTAAGGTTGCCATCATAACCGGCAGCGTAAATTTTTCATTCTTATTTAAAATGATCATCGGAAGCAGATATGCATTCCATCCTCCAATAAATCCCATAATACTCATCGTTGCAATTCCCGGTGACATAATTGGGATTGCAATTCTGTGGAAGGAATAAAGCTCAGATGCTCCGTCAATTCTGGCTGCCTCAAGAAGCGATGGCGGCATAACAGACATGACGTACTGTCTCAGGAAAAAGACCGTTCCGGGAGATGCAATTGCCGGAATGATCAGCGGAATGTAGGAATTTACAAGATGTAACTTTGTACATAAATTATAAAATCCGATCAGTCCAAGCTGTCCCGGAATCATCATAAATACAAGGATCGCTCCGAATAAAATCTTACTTCCCTTAAACTTATACATAGCAAGTGCATACGCTGTAAGTGCTGAAAAATACGCACAGAGCAATGTCGAAGGTACTGCAACAATCAAGCTGTTCCACATTCCCTTGAACAGATTGAAATACTTAAATACCGTATCCCAGTTTTCTTTGATATGGGTACTAGGGATCAGTGTGAAAGAAGACATAATCTCGCTTCCGCTTCTTGTCGCATTGACCAGCATCAGAAGGAATGGGAACATGCAGGCCGCCCCAAGCAGGATCAATAAGAAATAAATGATGCCTTTTTTAATTTTATCACCAGTGCTCATTCTTTTTAATCCCCCTTCCTGTTAAATACTTTTAACTGAATCACTGAAATTGCCAGAATGATCAAAAACAGCATGTAAGCAATCGCTGACGCATATCCGGTCTGTGTGGTTCCTGTTGTAAATCCAAATTTGTACAGATACATGACAACGGTATAAACAGAATTGTAAGATTCACTTGTCGTAGTTGTCATAAGGTATGGCAGATCGAACATCTGTAATCCACCAATCAAGGATGTGATCGCAACATATAATAACATTGGTCTTAATAACGGCAATGTGATCTTTGCAAATACAGTCCATCTTCCGGCTCCGTCGATTGCTGCTGCCTCAAAATAATCCTTTGAAATTCCCTGTACACCTGCCATCAGCATAATAAAAGAGTTACCAAACCACATCCAGGAACTGATCACTGCGATCGTCACTCCTGCTGTTGCGGAAGATCCAAGCCAGTTGACCGGATTATAGGAAGCTCCGAATAATTTATACACGCTGGCAATGATCTGATTGAACGTTCCATAGCGCCAGTCTAACAGTGTCTGGAACAGGAATGCTACAGAGGTAGCTGCGATCAGATTTGGAAGATAATAAATCACACGGAAAATGCCAAGTCCTTTGATCTTGTACTTAATATCACTGAATACGATGGTCAGCAAAAAAGCCAGTCCGAGCTGCAACACAATATTGACGCCCCAGATTCTCACCGTATTAAAGAGTCCTCTCCAGAAATATTTATCTGCGATCACTCTCTTATAATTATCAAGCCAGATCCAGGATGTCTGACCTACACCTGCGATTTTTGCATTTGTAAAACTAAAATATAACGTCCGAAGTACCGGATAAATACTGAAAATACAAAATACGATCACAAAAGGCAGTACAAACAGATAGCCCATACTGTCGTAATTCCGCAGTCCTTTTTTCTTCTTTCCCATATTCTTTCAATTCCCTTCTGTCCACCATACATGCTGACTGCGCAGCCATGTTGTGTGCGGTTCATAAACACAGGCTGCCGTATAGGCAGTTTTCCTTCTGCGGCAGCCTGTCAAACAATCCATTTCTTATCTGTTTACGGTAATTTCCGGATAGGTAGCTTCAATGACATCATAAAATTCACTGATTGCTTCCTCTTTTGTCTTCTCTCCGGCCTTTACAGCAGAGATCGCATTTCCCCATGCATCGCCAATACCTGTGTCATATCTGGTAACTTTGGAAGTATCGATCTTTTCTGCTTCCTGTAACCAGAACTGGTATAATTTCTCTCCACCGTAGATTTCGTTTTCATCATCTTTGTGTTTCTCAAGTGCAGATTTTAAAGAAACGGTATCACCCTGTGAATACTCGATCCACCAGTCAGCTGTGTCTTCATTTAAGGTACAGAATTTTACGAATTCCCAGGCTGTGTCTTTTCTCTTGGACTGGGAAGAAATACCAATATAAGTACCACCATCAAATCCTGCTGCCGGTCCTGAGCATACACCCCATAATCCGGATGTATCACCCACATTATCTCTCATGGTAAGAACGCCCCATGCCGGAAGTCCGAAAGCGAATACTTCTGTCTTCTGCATATCAGCTGTCTCTGTATCAAATGTCTCAGCATCCCACACATTTACATCTGTATCTGCGGATAAGATCGGAACAGGGCCGCTCATTGCCTGATACCATGGTGTGGACCACTGGGAAGCATATGCTGTCAGATCATTTTTGTACAGATCAACGGAAAGATCCATATAGTCCAGTCTTGCCTGGTCTAAATTCAAAGCTCCGTCTACAACCCATGCAGTGTCACCGGAGAATACATTCATCTCACCGTCAGAAGCAAAAATTCTGTAACCGGCATTCTTTAATGTCTGGGCTGTCTCTAAAATAGTTGGATAATCTTTAAATAACTTTCCAACCTCTTCCGGATCATCTGTTCCGAAAACAGTCTGTGCAATGTCTCTTCTATAATAGATACCTGCAGGTGTGATCTGGTAAGAAATTGCTCTCTGGATACCGTCTGCATCCTGTCCTACCTGCCATACATAATCTACGATCTGATCTGCATAATCCTGTGCGTTATAAGGTGCCTGATTTAAATCCTCAAAGAATCCTGCATCATAGAAATCCTCTAACATTTTCGGCTCGCCAACGATAATATCCGGTTCAGATTCTCCAGCAAGCAGTGCTGTCTGGACTTTGGTCGGATAGTTTGCAGGTTCGATTACTACAGTCTCAACCTCAATTCCTGTCTCTTCCTGGAACTTCTCACCAAAATCGATCAGGTCATTTGCCAGTGTCCATACGACTAATTTGTTGTCCCCTTTTGCAGAAGAGCCTGTCTCTGTTCCTGAAGCACTTCCGCTTGTTCCTGCATCCCCACATGCTGCCATGGAAAGTGTCATCATGCCAACGAGCATTACAGATACAACTTTTTTCCAATTCATAAAATAATCCTCCTTTATCAGACAGTATTTTTTCTGTCTGTTTTGTTGTTATTGTTATTATAGAAAATGGATGCATCCAAAAAAATACACCAAATTTTAAAACGGTATCATTTTTTTAGTCTTTTTATAAAATATTTATGAATACCTCTGCCATTTTTCCGTTTCTTAAGTCTTCTGCAAGTCTGCCGCATGCGAAAGCTCCCTCTACGGTTGCCCTGGTGCCGTTTTCATAGACAAACTCCATTCTGCCTATCTCATACTGTCCAGGAATATAATCTGCCACTGCCGGGAACTGATAGGTTACCTTTGTCTTTCCGAAAAGCATTGCGCTCACTCTGCCATCCTCCGGGACAAGGTATGCCGGAATGGCAGGCTGCGGTGCAAATGTCAGTTCTCCATCTTTCCACAGCATAATATGGCTGCCAAACATCATCTGCTTCCACATGCTGATAAATTCGACGGTGGAACCGCTCAGTCTTGCTACAAATCCCTTTCCGTGATAGTTCCGGTTCGGATTACTGCTGCTCGCAATAAAAGAGGAATTCTCATAGATGCTCCTTCCGTATACATCCGGATCCAGGAATGGAACTGCCGCCTTCTTAAAATCTTCGAAAAACTGCGGATATAATCCGTTCCGGATCAGCTCCAGCAGATATTTATATTCCATATGCAGCCAGATGGATTCGTTTTCCAGCCATCCCGGTGTGAAGGACTTCGCACGCCCAAGCTCGAAGGATGCTTCTGCCAGAGATGCATTCACTTTATACATGGAAAGCTTCTGATCGTAGAGGTCGCTGTTTTTTACCTTCTCATATAATGCCGCTTTCTTTTCCCTGCTGTTTTTCAGCTTCAGATAGCGGACCGGTCCTTCCAGGAAATATGGAATCGTAAGAAGTTCAAACCTCAATGGTCTGTATCCTTCTTCTGTTTTCTCATATTCCGGTACGTCATACATAAAGTAGGTCGGGCAGATACCATCGCCCATCGCGCAGGCTTTTTGGATTCCACAGTTTACCGTTTCTAAAAATCCTTCTAAAATTTTTACCGCTTCCTCTGTCTCCAGTTCCTTTTTTGCACCGGTGATTCCCTCGAATACTGTATCTGCATAGGCTTCCTTCGCATCGTTCACCCTGTTCCAGAAAGAAAGGATCTCACCGCTTTCCCGGATCTGCTCCGGTGTAAGTGAGGTATGTTCCAAACCGAACCGGATCTTTCCTGCTTCCTCCCGGTTGATCTGATCCAGTTCTTTCATATATCTGTAAAGTTCTTCGATCAGATGCAGTTTTCCCGGGTATTTTTTCATGGCGCGGATCGTATAGTCCAGCATTCTGGCAAGCTCATAAGTCTCTGCCATGGAAGATCCGAATCTGCCCGGCATACCATTTAAAGCGTCATACCAGCCCGGCTTTCCTCCTTCCATTTCAATTCCCATCCCATAGGCATCCAATGTGGCAAATTTTGTGGAGCACAACAGTACCAGCTTTTCGAGCAATGTCATAGTCAGGACATCCCCTGTCTGTTTTTCAGCTTTTACAAGCTTTTCAGCCGTATGTCTCTGGTGCTCTTCATCGAGAGCCTGATACTGGCGCAGCCCCTTTTTCGTCTCCACATATCTTTTTTCCCTGTGGTTTACTTTTATCTGGGAAAGGAATGTTGTATACGCTTCCTCATAAAGCATCTCCCGCTCCTTCTCCGGAAATACTTCCAGATAATCATTCACCAGATCCAGATTATAAGTCCAGTGGTCTGTCCAGTATCCTTCTCCAAAATTGCCATTTACCAGACCATCTGCCTGGTCTATGATCTGTGTGAACAGCTTTTCTGTCTGTGCTTCGCCTGTCATCTCATCCAGTATGTGATACAGTGCACCCGGTGTAAATGCTCCCGTGATAAAGGTAAGCAGTCTGTCGCGGTCCATATCCTGTCGGAACACAGATGCATTTTCTTTCAGAAGATTTTCACCCTTTTTCTTTTCCACCGAATAAGTCAGTTTTTCCACACTAAGTGGGTTATATCCGTCTAACTGGATGAAGCTGTAAAATTCCCTGATATTCTCTCTTTCCACGAACGGTGCAAAGAAGGTATCACATCTCCGGTTCTGATTTACATCCCTGAAATTTCCATTTCCCTGTGAGAAGAACTCCGGAAGCATGGAAAAATAGTTATAATCCCTCTCAAGATCTCCATGTTTTCTGGAATATACATAAAAGACTTTATGGTTTCCAAGCTGCATTGGATATCCGCCGCGCAGCACATTGTCCATATAAGTATACTTGCAGTATGCATCGAAATCTTCCGAAGCAGTATGCGTGTCAATGCCTCCGCAGAGTGTCTCTGCAAGCTCATCAGACTCTCTCTTCTTCCTCTCAAAATAGGCTTCATCCCTCTTAACATTCACAAAATTCCCGAATATTTCTTTTTTCTCTGCCTGACCGATCAGCTCATAGAAACAGATACTCTCCCCACAGGCAAGTTCTTTTTCGATTCCAAAGAAGCTGCACGGAACTTCGTTGGAAGTATTCTGCTCCTTTTCCATCAGCTCTTTCAAAGAATTCTCCTCAAATCCAATTGCTTCTCTCATGGCACTGTCATAAGAAAATACAAGCTTCGGATCCACAACCGGCTGTAAAAGGGTTCCATCCGGCAGATATCCAACCGAAAAATTTCCTCCTTCAATCTCCATGACCGCTGCGGTGTCGTCCATCGTCGCACGGACTCTATAGTATGCTTTTCTCTCTCTGGCATCTTCCACCTGCATGGATGCCTTTGCTGTCTCTCCCATATTTTTCATGGAAAACAGGCTGACTCCGTACGGGATAACGGCAGGCATCCCATCTAAAATTTCAAAGTAGGCCGGTGCACTGTCCTCATTTTTTATCTCCACTTTCCGGACAAGTCCTCCGATTTTTTCTCCCGGAAGCGTGTAATAAGTGACTCTCACCGAAGTCTTCCGCTCTTCATTCTGTTCCTCTATCACAAGTCCGTTCATGGAGATATCCATACGGTGCGGCACTTTCTCACTGGCAAATGCCTCTGTCACAGTGCCGTTCTTTTTGATAAATGTCCGAAAACCGGTCGTCTTCACATTCTGGTAAGCCTGCTGTGCCGGATAAAACTCCATAATAGACTTGTCTTTATTATCCACACCAAAGCTGACCACACACTGTCCCCTGTTCACATAGTAACACCAGATGGGAATCCCCTTCACACCGGCAATTCCTGGCAAAAAGCTTGCAAATGTACTTTTTTTCCCATAATTGTCAATTGAAAATGTCTTTGTCTTCATTCTTTTTTTCTCCATCCTTTTCTAGTTTTCTGTGCTCTATTCTAAAAAAAGGGGCAGCGAAAAAAAAGGACACCCTTTTTAAAAAGGTGTCCTTTTTTTAGCCCTGCCTGTTTCCCTACAGCATAAACTGCTCCACAACATAATTATTCACATCCATCCCCCGTTCCGTCAGGCAGATGCGTCCTTCCTGTTTCACAAGCAGCCCCTCTTTCTGAAGCTGCCGCAGTACGTCCCCGTAAACAGCTTCTATCGTTGTGACGAAGTGTTGCTCAAATTCTGCGCGGGAGACGCCCTCTGTCATGCGGAGACCAAGAAACATGAATTCTTCCATCTGCTCTTCGCGGGTGACAGGTTCTGAGGATACGCAGAGTGTTTTTCTGACGTTCTCTGTAAAATTCTTTCTGCATTCTTCCTCATACCCCGTCTCTTTCTGTCCCTTTTCGGGCTGTATTTCTGTCTGATTTCCTTCCTTCCAAACAGAAAATTCTCCACACAGGCTCTCACAGCTTTTGCAGTATTCCAGTACCTCCCTGACATTCGCATACCGCACATTATCAATCAGTGATGCCGCGCCAAGGCCGACACCCAGATAGTCTGCCCGCTTCCAGTAGCCGATGTTATGCCTGCACTCATATCCCGGCTTTGCAAAGTTCGAGACCTCGTACCAGTGATAGCCCGCTTCCTTTAGTACCCGCTGTGTGAGCTTCGTCACCGCATACTCCTGCTCTTCATCCGGCAGAAGCTCGGTCGGCTCCCCTGCTTCCCTGTGTTTCTCGTCTTCCCTGTAACGCTCGTAAAATGGAGTTCCCTCTTCAATAATCAGGGAATAGGCTGAAAGATGCTCCGGTTTTAAGGCGAGCACTTTCTTTAAGGTATCAGAAAAAGTTTCCAGCGTCTGCCCCGGCAATGCACTCATCAGATCCACATTGATATTGGAGAATCCGGCTTTCCTTGCCAGATCATACGTCTTTAAAAACTGTTCCCATGTGTGGATCCGTCCTAAGAGTGCAAGCTCCTCATTGTGTGCAGACTGTAATCCGATACTGATACGGTTGATGCCTGCTTCCCTGTAGCGGACAAGTTTGTGCGCCGTGGCGGTTCCCGGGTTACACTCGATCGTGATCTCTGCATCGCGCTCCACCTCAAAGGCTTCCCGCACAGTATGAAGGATCCTCACGATCTCCTCCTCATCCAGCCAGGACGGCGTCCCACCGCCAATAAAAATAGTCGTGATTTTTCTGTCCGGATACAGGGCACCATAACAGGTGATTTCTTTTTGCAGGGCATCCACATAGCGCCTCTGTGTCCTGTTATCCGCCGGGAATGACAGGAAATCACAGTAATCACACTTTTTTACACAAAACGGGATATGTATATACAGTTCAAGTTCTTTTTTTTCCATTTTTCACCTTTCTCTCGATCGGCCTGCTTTCTCTGTTATCGGATTTTGCAGAAACTTCTTTCTGACACTTGCCTGATCTTATTTCTGATTCACCTATATTTTAACTTATATATAACTGCAAATGGCAGATTTTACAATTCTCTGTAAAATCTGCCATCTTCTTTTTCCTGCCAGGCACAGATCTTCCTGCGTCACCTTCCAAGAATTCCCCTGTGCTTCATTCTGCTGCAGATCGATCCTAGTCTTCATCCAGCTTTAATACGCTCATGAACGCTTCCTGCGGAATCTCCACATTGCCGACCTGACGCATACGCTTCTTGCCTTCCTTCTGTTTCTCTAAAAGCTTCTTCTTACGTGAGATATCACCGCCGTAACACTTCGCTAAGACGTCTTTTCTCACAGCGCGGACGGTCTCTCTCGCGATCACCTTGCCGCCGACAGCCGCCTGGATCGGGATCTCAAACAGATGTCTCGGGATCTCTTCCTTCAGGCGCTCGCACATTCTTCTGCCCCGCTCGTAAGCACTGTCCTTAAAGACAATGAAGGAAAGGGCATCCACCTGCTCCTTGTTGATCAGGATATCTAACTTCACAAGCTCGGACGGCTCGTAACCCTTCAGCTCATAATCGAAAGACGCATAACCTCTTGAGCGTGATTTCAGTGCATCAAAGAAATCATAAATAATCTCATTCAGCGGCAGCTCATACTTTAACAGCGCTCTCGTTTCCTCTAAATATTCCATGCTCAGGTACACGCCACGGCGCTCCTGACAGAGTGTCATGATCGCTCCGACGTAGTCCTTGGTCACCATGATCTCCGCGGATACGATCGGTTCCTCCATGTATTCGATCTCGGACGGATCCGGAAGGTTCGACGGGTTCGTCAGCTCGATCACTTCCCCGTTTGTCTTATGTACCTTGTATACAACACCCGGTGCAGTTGTGACCAGATCCAGGTTGAACTCTCTCTCCAGACGTTCCTGGATAATCTCTAAGTGCAGCAGACCGAGGAATCCACAGCGGAATCCAAAGCCTAATGCAAGGGAAGTCTCCGGCTCGAACTGCAGCGATGCATCGTTGATCTGCAGCTTCTCTAATGCATCCCTTAAATCCGGGTACTTCGCACTGTCTGCCGGATACAGACCGCAATATACCATCGGGTTGACCTTCTTGTAACCCGGAAGTGCTTCGTCACACGGTCTGTCCGCATTCGTCACGGTATCACCCACACGGGTATCCCGCACATTCTTGATGCTCGCACAGATATAGCCAACCATACCTGCGGAAAGCTCATCACACGGGATAAACTGTCCGGCACCAAAATAGCCGACCTCTGTCACTTCATCCATCGCTCCTGTCGCCATCATGCGGATACGGTCGCCGACCTTTACGGTTCCCTCCTTGATACGGCAGAATACGATCACGCCCTTATAAGAATCATATAACGCGTCAAAAATCAGCGCTTTTAACGGTGCCTTGGGATCTCCCGTCGGAGCCGGGATCTTCGTCACGATCTGCTCTAATACCTGATCGATATTAAGACCGGTCTTTGCCGAGATACGCGGTGCATCCTGTGCCTCAATTCCAATGACATCCTCAATCTCCTGAATGACTTCATCCGGCTGTGCGCTCGGAAGGTCGATCTTATTGATCACCGGCATTACATCGAGGTCATGGTCTAACGCAAGGTACACGTTCGCTAATGTCTGTGCCTCCACGCCCTGTGCCGCATCCACGACAAGGATCGCGCCATCACATGCCGCAAGGCTTCGCGATACTTCATAGTTGAAGTCGACATGTCCCGGTGTGTCGATCAGGTTGAAAATATATTCCTCCCCGTCCTTCGCCTTATATATAATACGGACCGCCTGGGATTTGATCGTAATCCCGCGCTCCCTCTCAAGCTCCATGTTATCTAACACCTGCGCCTGCATCTCACGGCTTGTGAGCGTGCCGGTGCTCTCTATGATACGATCCGCCAGCGTTGATTTGCCGTGGTCGATATGTGCAATAATGCAAAAATTTCGAATCTTACTCTGATCGACTGCCACTCTTTTTCCTCCAAAATATAAAACATTGCTAAACTATAATATAATAAAAACTCTTTTTCCGTCAAGCGGGAAATCAGCCCTCTGTAAGCAGCAGTTCAATATCCTCCAGTGAGTCCACGCACGCGGTCAGCTTTTTGCGGAGTGCTGCATCCGGCTTCGTCTGATCCGGTACCATCACGACCTGACAGCCTGCGCGGTATGCACTCTCGACGCCGTTCGGGGAATCTTCCACTGCCATGCATGCTTCCGGGGCAAGCCCTAGCGTACTGCACGCGTATGTGTATGTATCCGGTGCCGGTTTTCCACAGGACACCATAGTCGCACAGATGATCTCGTCGAAATAATCATATAACCCGATTTTCTTCAGATAACGCTCTGCACGTTCCTCATCATTCGCTGTCGCGATCGCCCTTTTGATCTGATGTTCTTTTAACCACGTCAGGATCTCTTTCGCACCTTTTTTCAGTTCGATCCCGTTCTCCTCCATGCACTTCTCCACAAGTTCTTTTCTGTAATTGCGGATTGCCGTATAGTCAAGCTTTGGATCGTTCATCATCTCTTTTAACCGCTCCGGCGCATACGGTCTTCCAAGCGACCGCAGGGAGAGCACCTGTTCATCTGTGATATGATACCCGAACTTTTCCAGTGCGAGCGGCCAGCAAGTCCTGTAGTATTTTTCCGTGTCGATCAGTGTGCCGTCGAGATCGAAGATCACTGCTTTTATTTTTGTATTCATCATTTCACCATCTTTTCGTATTTTTACATATGTCGTTATTTTGTCGTCTGCTGCACATTCTTTGCATTCCCAATTCCTATACTGTCGGGATATTGACACTCCACAGATACTGCTCCCCTTTTCCCCAGAGCAGCAGCTCCTTCATCTGGTCGTCATACTCTTCCCCCGGCCTGAATTCCTCTAAAATATGTAAGAGATATGCCTCCTTCTCGTCTTTCGGCGTGATGGAAGGTATTTTTTCCGTAATCAGTTCCTTTAGCTCTAACGGCTTGCAGTCGTCCGGGATCTCCACTCCGGCGATCTTGGTCAAAAGTCCTGCACCGTAGTAGAATTCATAGTTGCCTAACATAATGGCTTTTTGCATGTTGCATTTTAAGATCACGCTCTGGCGTGCGATGGATGTTACCATATTTTTTCCTTTCGTTCCACTATTTCATAAATGTTCTCCTTATGCCTTACTGTTTCGTGTAAGTTGTATTTCAGCATTGATCTCATCCAAAGACAAATCCTGCAGATCATTCTGTTCTGCAGATTTGCGTAAAGCATTAAAAGCGGATCTGCCATCCTCCAGAGAAACACCCGTTGAAGCAGAAATCTCAAATGGAATTTTGCGCTCCCTCACAACTGCACGCGCAAAAATATTAAATGCCGTTGAAGCATTCATGCCAAATTCTTTACACAAATTATCAAATTGATTTTTTAAAGATTCATCCATACGGATACTAAATGTAGCCTGAGCCATATAGCATACCCTCTTTCTCTAAAATACATATATTATATGCAAAAAGAGGAAAAACATCAACAAAAAGAACACAACTAGCATAAAAAATAACACATTATTCTATCAACATATGCATCAGAAAATAATACAGCGATCCCGCACTCTTCCCCAGCGCCATAAAGAGCATAACCCACGGCAATCCCTCCTTGATCTGAAACCTCCGGAACAGAATCGGGAATGTGTTCAAAATCTCTGCAAGCGCTACTGCAATGCATCCGACAAAGATTCCGGCGCTTAAGCCGAACAGTATGAGAAGACCTCTTCCGAAGGGAAGCGGCAGCCCGGTGAAGACGGAGACCAAATTTCCGATGATCCCGCCGAGCACGATCATATTTTCAAATAAAACGGTATGCTTCGCCAGGCTGCATTTCGCGATCATGCGCGGAACGACCCCGATCACAATAATAAAGGCGAAGGTTCCTGCCGCCACCGCACCACCTGCCGCAAGTCCGATAAACCCTAAAAACAAATGTCTAATCCACATTGATATTATGGCCCTTTCTCTCTGCATTTTCAATAAATGCCGTGTCCAGATCACTCTCGTATTTGCGCATCTCGATCTGGATCGGCGTCGGGTCGTGCGTGATTTTTTTGCGCCCGACATGGTTGAAGAAAATGAGGATGCCAAGCGACAGACCGATGGAGTAGCAGATTTCAAGCTCTGTCACACTGTCCGACTCCACCCCTGTCACCTGACGGTAAAATTTGGCAAACACGTCCCCAACCCCCACATCGTTGTTGAACGCCATGATGGTAAACGCTGCCCCGAAGAAGATGAGAATACAAAGTAAGACTGTTTTTGTGATATTCACCCACTCCGGCTTCTCCTGAAACGGCACATATTCTATGATAAAATCGGTCTCGCCCTCGTTCGAGATCTCAAGCTCCGGGTAGTCTTTATGGATCTGTTCCATGATTTTTAACACGGATACCACGACTAGCTGGTTTTTCCTGCTGCCGGCATCCTCCCGGAAAGTATAGACTTTTTTCTGCTTCAACTGGCGCAGCACCGCCTCATCGGTGCACTCCATGTCTGCGATATCGGAAAGCCTGACCTGCCTGTCCCAAACGACTGTATTCCGCCCGATTTTCAAATGAAGGGTAGTGGTCCTGCTCATGCCGTTACCTCGTCATCCACATAGTCTTCCATCTCCTGCACCAGCACACCGTCCTTTGGAACGCTCTCTTTTCTCCCCTTCCAGAAATACAGGGCGGCTGTCCCTGCTACAATGCACACGAGCAGGAAAATGATGCAGATGCGGTATTTTTTTCTGTCCATAAAAGTTCCTTCTTTCCATTTTGTCTTTTTCCAGGGATAGTGTCTCTCGTTTCCCGAAAAATATACGTTTTCTTTCACACTGCTCATTGCTTTTTCCCCGGAAACATGTTACTTTCTTATAGGAATATTTATTACTTCCCGGAGACAGCATTTCCTGCATACATTCCGGATCTGTAATGAATATTTTTTTGCTGTCTGGAAAATAGAATCTGTTTCTTCGGGCAGAATAGATATCAGGACAATAAAAAATATACTTCACAGGTTTTTCATTGCCCTGAGTAAAAAGAGAGGAAATCAGCTATGGCTGTAACAAAGGAAATATTAACGCTCGCCGTAGAGACCGGGGATGCCCTGCTTCGAAGCGGCGCTGAGGTCTACCGCGTGGAGGACACAGTTCTTCACATTTTAAAAGCATATGAGATCACTGACTGCGATGTATATGTACTGTCAAACGGTATTTTTGCCAGTGCAAATGAAAGCAAAGAAGACGCATGCAGTATGATAAGGCATGTGCCGCTCGGAAGCACCCATCTTGGACGGATTGCTGCTTTAAACCAGCTTTCCCGTGAAATCTGCTCCCATGAATGTTCCCTGCGCGATGCGTGGGTACGCCTTGAGGAATGTAAGTCGATCCCGAATTATTCCAAACTCATGGATATTTTTTTCTGCGGACTCGGAAGTGCCGGATTTAGTTATCTGTTTGGAGGCACGGCTCTCGATGCCCTTGTCGCTTTTTTTATCGGACTTGTTTTGCAGATCTTTCTCTTCGTCTCCGACAGACATCTGGAATCGAAGTTCATCACGAATATATTAGGAAGTGCGATCGTAACTTTTTTAAGCATTCTGACTTTGTCAACAGGACTTCCCATTTTACAGGATAAAGTTGTCATCGGTGACATTATGCCGCTTGTCCCTGGAATTGCCTTAACAACTTCGATCCGCGACTTTTTTAACGGCGATTATCTTTCCGGCGCGATCCATATGTTAGATGCGATCCTGACTGCCTTTACCATTGCGGTCGGTGTCGGCGCTGTCATCACAATTTATCGCCTGATCACAGGAGGTGCTCTATTAGCATGATTCAGTTTCTTGTAAGTTTATTAGCAACGTTATCGTTTGCAGTTTTATTTTCTGCTCCGCGAAGAGAACTATTGTTCTGCGGGCTGACCGGCGCGATCGGCTGGATGGTCTATATCATAAGCTTAGACCTGCATACCAACGCTGCCATTGCCAACCTGATTGCCACCTTTACCCTTACCCTTGTGGCGCGTACCCTTTCTGTCATCCGCAGGAATCCGGTTACGATTTATCTTCTGACCGGCATTTTCCCGCTTGTCCCGGGAGCCGGTATTTATTACACTTCCTACTATTTTATTATGGGAGATATGCATCAGTTTTCCCAATACGGGATCAGCACCATCAAGGTTGCCGGTTCGATCGTGCTCGGTATTATTTTCGGATTTGCGCTTCCCCAGAAGCTTTTTAACGGGCTGTCACATCTGATTCATCGGGAACATGGAGCTATTCATTAGAATAGGGAATGCCTGCTCTGTTACTATTTCTTGTCCGAAACAGCTGACGTGCGCTTCATTCATTTTCATTGTAACAACAAAAACCATGTGATACAGACTTTTCAAAAGCCTTACATCACATGGTTTTCTTTTTCTATATTTCAATCATAAGTCTTAGCCCTTCACACCGCCAAGTACCATACCTTTTTCCAGCTTCTTAATGAAGAATGGGAATGCAATTAAGATTGGCAGGGTTGCCGCTACGATAACGCAGTACTGTAACAGTCCTTTGTCGTAGTTCGGTGTGGCAGCCTTTAAGTAATCGGTCGCATTCGCTGTGATCTTCTTTACCCACAGCTGTAATGGCCAGTACTCGGTGTTGTTCGGTACATAAATAGAAGCCTCAAACCAGGCGTTCCATTTCATGATGGCTGTGTTGATCGCGGTTACTAATGCCATACCTTTGCACTGCGGCCACATAACCTTGAACATAATAGAGAGATGACCTGCTCCATCGATCTCTGCTGCTTCGACATAGGACTTGTCAACCTGTGCGAAGGAGTTCATTACAAGGAGCATGAACACGGCGTTCGTACATCCCGGGATAATTAAGGACCATCTGGTTCCTGTCATGCCAAGTGCACGGATGACCATGTAGGTCGGAACCGTACCACCATTGAACATGGTCGTGAATACGCAGTACAGGATCATAAAACCGCGGAGCTTTGTGGCACGGCTTAAAATATAGCCGGCAAAAATATTCATCACCAGTCCGAGGAGTGTTCCACCGATCACATAAATAATTGTATTTACATAACCTGAGATAATGGAAGAATCCTGGAATAATAACTTATATCCGTTTAAGGTAAATCCTCCAACCGGTTTCCATACCATTCCTTCATGGGAAAGCAAGGTGAATCCATCGGAAACGGAGCACATGACGACATGCCACAGAGGGATAATACAGATAAATGCCACAAGGGCGATCACTGCCATGATCACGATATCAGCAACAGTTCCCCAGAATCCAGGATGTACGACCATGGATGATTTCTGGTTCTGCTCTTCGATCTTCTCACGCATCTTTTCCATTTTACGTTCTTCTTTTCTTGTCATATCTGTCTCCCTCCTTCCTAGTATAATGAATATCCGGTTGCCTTGTTATTCAGCTTGTTGGAGATCAGCAGGAGTGTTGTACCAAGCAGAGACTGGAATAATCCGGATGCGGTGGACAGACCGTAGTCAACCTTGGAACCGAATGCCATACGGTATGTATAAGTATAAAGTACATCTGTTACGTTATAAGTAGTCGGCATATACAGGATCAGGATCTTGTCCCAGCCTGCCATGAACATGGTTCCGACTGCCAGAGTCAGCTGCATCATGCAGAGTGGAACCAGAGCAGGAATGACGATATGCCATACTCTCTGCCAGCGGTTTGCACCGTCAAGTGCGGCTGCTTCCTTTAACTCTCCGTTGACATTAGAGATCGCGGTTGTCTGAATGATGGATCCCCAGCCCATTCCGATCCAGACATTCATCAGTGCATAAATGATCCAGAACACTGGGATCTGGTTGTCTGCCAGCCAGTTCTTGTTTTCCAGTCCGAAAACTGAAGATAAAATCAGAGTGATCGGACCGTCTTTTCCCATGAACTGCTGTAACAGGTTACATACAACGACCGTTGATACGAAGTTCGGCATATAGGAAATCAGCTGTGCCACACGGCGGAACGGAATCCATCTTGCCTCTGAGAAGAGGATCGCCAGAATAATTGGCGGAAGGAACCCGATCACCAGGTTTAAGACTGCCATCGCTGCCGTATTTCGGAACGCCAAAAGGAAGGTAGATCCGGAAAACAGCTTCACGAAATTGTCCATGCCAACCCATGGGCTGTGGAACCAGCCAAGCTTTACTTTATAATTTTCAAATGCCATCAGGATACCTGTCATCGGGATATAACTGAAAATAAACAGGTAGACTGCCAACGGAATGAACAGGAAATAAATGGTCTTGTTCTTCTTCCAGTCTTTTTTCCAAGACATTCTTTTTGCAAGTGTATTGTCAGAAATGTCTTTGTTTTTCTTCTTTGCTGCCATTTGCCGCTCCTTTTTCTTGTTAAGGGGCAGCCTGCCTGTGACAGCAGGGTGCCCCGGTTTTATTGCGTTTTGCTGCTTTTCAATCTTTGCTTTTCTTTATCTTGCACTGTCGATGACTGCCTGCAGTGCTGCCTGGCTGGACTGCCAGTCAAGTGCATCGATCTCTGCACAGAAGTTCTCCCATGCCGCATCATCTGTCACATCATAAGTTCCCATGATATACTGCGGCAGCCACTGTGCTACTACAGTTCCAAAATCACTGCTCATTGTACTGTATGCAGTTGCATCTTCTGCGGAAAGCTGGGATGTGATATCATTCTGGATCTGACCGGAATCCTTATACATAGTCCACGTCTCGAACTGTTTCTTCATGGTATCAGAATAACCTTTGTCAACACTGTTAAAGCCGGCTCCGCATAATCTGTATGCAAGTGCAGCTTCACCACGGTTCTCGTTGTCATAGATCAAAGAAGGATCAATCACCGGAATTCCATCTTCTCCCATAGAATACGCTCCATTCGGAAGACCAAGATCTACATATTTCTGATACCAGTCCTCATCTCCGTTTGCAGAAGCCATAATCTTATCGGAAATACCCTGTCCGAATAAATGGCCTCCCTCATCACTGTAGAAATAGTCAATCGCTGTCAGTAAGGATGCGATATCCTTATCCTCTGCCTTGTCTGTCACTACCCAGGAAGCTCCAAGATATCCTGCAGAGTAATAGGTAGTAGGTTTGATATTCTGAACGGATGCATCCCCATATTCATCGTTGATCGGAGAAGCGCATGCATACACAACTGCATTTGCTGTGAGCGGATTGGATCCGTCTCCTGCAAGTCCATCTAATAACTGGGATGTAAGACCATACCAGAGACCACAGGAACCTGTATAGATCGTAGTTGCGTCAATCATAAAGAACATATCTCCGGCTCTCTCTGCGAAGCTTGGGTCAATCCATCCATTCTTGTACCAGTTCGTCATACACTCTGTGTAAGCACGCATGCCTTCACTTGTCATACCGAATGCAACATTGCCATCCGCATCCAGATACATGCCACCACCAATACCGCCAAATCCGGTTAACAGATCTCCTGTGAGCTGTGCCCCCTGATACGGAAGCTGCATACAATAACCGTCTACTCCATTTGCTGCAAGGCCATCTACATATCCCTTGAAGATATTCATCATCCATTCCCAGTCAGAGATATAGATCGGATCTGTATTGCCGGATGGGAATACGACATCATCTACCCAGTCCTTTGTGCCGTCCTCATTCTCGACCCATTCTCCGTGGAAAGGTTCTCCTGTCTCCGGGTTGGTTCCATAATTCACGATCCAGTCACGACGGTACATATATCCGCCCCACGGATCTGCAAGATCCCTGTTACCAGAGTAGATCTGAATGTATTTCTGTTCTCCGTCTACCTCATTGGTTGCAATGAACTCCGGGTGTTCTGCCAGCCATGCTTTGTAATTTGGCATATAGGCATTCACATAATCGGTCAGATCCAGTGTCCAGCCATCCTCATAGAGCTGACCGGCAGACTCACTTGCAAACTGAAGATTTAAAACATCCGGGTAATCACCTGTTGCAATCAGTGTATTGACATAGTCGCTCTCAGATCCTGCTGTCGGTGCCCAGATATCCCAGTCAAGCTTCACTGCATTGCCATCTCCCTTGGCATCCCATTCCATATCTTCCCAGTATTCGATTGCCGGATATTCATCATAGTTATCATACTGATCCAGCGTGATAGCTGTCAGTGCAAGCATAGTAAAATCAGTGTCTTTGCCGGATGTATCCGGTACAGAGCTGCTGTCTGATCCGCTCTCTGTCCCAGTTGTGCTTCCGGAATTACCGCTGTCTGTTTTACCGCCACAACCTGCAAACATTCCTGTGAGCATCGTTGCACATAATGCAAGAGCCACGGTACGTGCTGCATTTTTTCTCTTCATATTGTTTTCCTCCCTCATTACATTCCGGTTTCCGTTACCGCCATGTTTCCATGTGTCCTGCAGTGCTTTATTTCTACACATGTCCCCGGAATGTTGTTTCATTTGGTATCTTAAGTATATTAAATTTTTCTAAAAATGCTTACACCATTTCCGACCAATGAGGTTCTCAATTTCCGATTATTCTTTTGCAAATCCGAAGTTGTCGAGCCAGCCCACCCGCCTTGGAATATAGGTTATGCAGCCGCCCGATACAGGTAGTGTAAGCCGGGAGATGGATGGGGTTTCTCCAGATTCCCATTAGGCTGGGAACTCCGATGAGCCTCCTAAAAGCAGAAAATGTCAGCAAAGGCTTCCATTTTCGGAGTCTCATCTCCGTAGCCTAGAGGGAATCTTCCGGAACCCCATCCATCTCTCGGCATTCGTTACGTTGTTTTGGTCGGGCGGCATCGTCAGATTTATACCCAAGGCGGGGTGAATTGACCTGCTTCACTTACGATTTACGATAATTCCTAGTAAGTGGAGGATACCTATACTTGTAAAATATTTGCAAAGCGCATATGTGATTATGTTTTATCATCTGGCAAATCGAAAACATAGTTTTATCGTTAAAAGCTGATATTGTCAATTCGGTTTGAAAATATGTATTTGGTATATGCTAAAATTTTGTATTAACTTTTGAGGTAATCCAAAACTTGCTTATCAAATGAAATGTAAAGTACCGTCAGTGTTATGTATGTAGAGTTTGCCAGTATCCAAGCTGCCAAACAAAACGTAACGAATGCCGGGGATCGGTGGGGCTTCCGGAAGATTATCCTCTGGGCTACGGAGATGAGACTCAAGCGTATTCTCGAAGCCATTGCTGAGAGAATTGGCTGCTTTGAGGCTCATCGGAGTTCTTAGCCCAATGGAAATCTGGAGGA
>CAKRFH010000032.1:0-26650 GCA_934320555.1 uncultured Roseburia sp. | reverse complement strand
CAAATAATAAAATAAAACCTTTAACATTCCGGGATTTACGAGCTTTCGGCCACTGTATCTGTCAACAAAGCCATCCCGGACAAATTGCGCCATTTTCTCTTTATCCGTATAATTTCGTCCCTGTGCAGATAACTTCTGAAATGGATATTCTGTTTCCAGCAACGCCTTTGCCTCTGCTATATTCTGGCTCAGAAGCTTTTGGGCTGCTTTTTCAATGACTTCAATTTTCTCCATGATAGTTCCTCAAAGAATTATATATTTTACATTGGCAAATTCAGATGACAATAAATAATATCATCTTCTTCATCCACAATTACCCCGATCTTTCGAAACAATCCTTTACTTCTCTCATTACTGCTGTCAATTCTTACATTTATTCTGCCGTATCCCATAGTCTCATGAACCCAGTTTAAGAATTGTTTTAAAAGAACTGCTCCATATCCCTGTCCCTGATATTTCTTAACAATTACAATTGCGAGCTCTGGATTTGTTTCTTTCATTCTCTGCAATGCCACTCTTCCTAGCAAATCACCATTTTTCAGAAATACTGAATAGTTAATATCCTCATTATCTTCTATCATTGTTTCCCAGTATACTTTAATCCCTATCTCCGGATCAACTTTATAGATTCGTCCGAAGAGATACTCTGCTGCGGCAACATCCCGGAATAATTCTCTGTCAGTTTCTGATACGCGCCTTATATCAAATATTTCCGAATGGAACTCTTCATCCACATTTATGTCCTTCTTTCTCAAAACTAAATCTGTCTCCAAAATTATACCACCATTTATCCCTTTTCGACAAATATAACTATATATTGCACAAATTCTCGTTCCGAATAAGTCTTTGCTTTCTATATGCAAACACATGAATATTTAAAAGGCAGAAGTTCAGATCTTCGTCTTCCCTTCTGCCTTCTGTTTTTCTGTTATGGATTATTCCTGCTGCGCTTCTTCTTTCTTTGACAGCACTGAAACAAATATAAATTTCTTATCGATCAGATTTCCTACGATCGCAACACCTTTTCCCATGGTAAATGCTGCGATCACTGTACCGATGCCAAGTCCCATGATCTTTCCAAGTGCAAAATAAGTCAGACAGCCTGTCACAAGCAGACACGTCACATCGAATGTGATCTTCACTCTCGAATATGGCTTCTGCAAAATCTCTGCCAGATCTCTCGGGAACAGATCTGTTGGTATGATCGGCAGCTTGCAGCGGTTCGACAATGCGATTCCAAAACACAGTATCAGGTAACTCAATACAAAGTAAAGTATCCGGAGTGGAATTGTAAGTGGGAGCTTTGTGATCCACAGCTCGTGAATATCCATCAGTTCCCCGAATGCAAATCCTGCTACGAAGCTGAACAGGTAGGATGGAACAAACCGTTTTTTCATGGTCATCAGCGTGATCACCAAAAGTCCCTGAAATATGTAAGTCCATGTTCCAAGCGTCAGCTGTGGAAATACCTCACTGAATGCATAAGGCACACTTGAGATCGCAGAGATACCGGAACCAGACTGAAGCATAAGTAAAACGCCCATGCTGTTAATGAGAATTGCCACAAGAAGTGCAAGTTCTCCTCTTACCGTAAGTTTTTTCTTTTCCATGCTTTTTTCTCTTTTCTTCTTTTTCTGTTGAAATAACCGCATGGAATTATAGAACTTTTTTTCTTTCATGGCAAGTGCTTTTTCACACTATTCCCTGATGCCCTTTTCTGTCAGTTCAGGAAATTCTGAATAATGACATTCTCAGCTTCTTCCTCTGTAAGCCCTAATGTCCGAAGTTTGATCAACTGTTCATCATTGATTCTTCCGATGGCTGCTTCATGGATGATCGCTGCATTGATATTCTTTGCGCGAATCTCCGGAATAGAGCCTACTTCCGCTTCATCCATAATGATCGAGTCACACTGGATATGTGCATGGCATTTACTGTTTCCAACCGCACACGGATGGAAGGTCTGCACCGAATGTCCTTTTCCAACAGATCTTGAAATAATCTGTGCAGAGCTGTCTTCTCCGTTTAACTGCACTTCCATATTCGATTCCGCCGTCTGCTCTCCATCTGTCATCAGACGCTCTGTCACATAGAGTTTTGCATTTTCCCCAAGCTCTACATTTGTTTCTCTTACCGTAGAATCCACACCTTTGATCTGTGCCGTATCCAGAGTAAATACCGAGTCTTCTCCGACAAAAATATTGGTAACCGGATTAAGTACTCTTGCTCCGGTTCCATTTCCTTCCCCGTAATGTTTCTCCTCATACCGGACATTGGCATGTTTTCCAACATGAAACGTATGGATTCCATCATGGCGGCTTTCATTGCAGCCACTGTTATGGATTCCACATCCGGCAACGATCCGGACATCGGCGCCATCCTCTATATAGAAATCATTGTATACAAGATCTGTCATACCGGACACACTGACAACTACCGGAATATAAACTGCTTCACCACTCGTCTTTCCATCAATGTAAATATCGATTCCCGGTTTGTCTGTTTTCTTTTTAATCTTGATATGCTCACTGTCACCATGACAAATGGATGTTCCATTCTCACGAAGATTATAAGCCCCTGTCTGACTGAACTGATTGTCATTAATGACATCCAATACTTCTTCTGTAACCTGATCCAGTTTCATCTCTATTTTTCTCCTTCTAATCCTGCACAATTATGGCACTGCTGTATGTCATCCAGATATGGCAGAACATCTGCGACTGCTCCGATTTTCTTAACCTGTCCGTTATCAATAATCATGATTCTGTCTGCCATATTGATAATTCTCTCCTGATGGGAGATTACGATCAGACTTTGCTTTTTCTCTTTGTGCATCTCCTCAAACTTCTGGATCAGCATGGAAAAGCTCCAGAGGTCGATTCCTGCTTCCGGCTCATCAAAAATACAAAGGGAATGCTCCTTTGCAAGAACGGATGCTATCTCGATACGCTTCATCTCTCCTCCGGAAAGAGTTCCGTCAACCTGGCGGTCTATATAATCCTTTGCGCACAAACCTACGTCTGCAAGAAGTTTGCTGGACGCTTTCACAGATAATTCCTTTCCTGCTGCAAGCGAAAGCAGTCTCTGTACCGGCATCCCCTTAAATCTCGGTGGCTGCTGGAATGCATATCCAATTCCCGCCTTTGCACGATGGTTGATGTCATACTCCGTGATATCCTCCCCATTCAAAACGATTCTTCCGCTTTCCATCTTCTCTATTCCCATCAAAGCCTTTGCAAGGGTTGACTTTCCTCCGCCATTTGGTCCTGTGATCACTAACATTTCGCCATCTTCTACCTGAAAGGAAATATCATTTAAAAGACATTTTCTTTCTCCATTGTCATTCACGTATAGTGTTAAATTCTCTGTTTTCAGCACGTTGTTCACCTCATCTAACTTTTTCTTCCACTCTACTCCACAAGTTCATCCATTATCTCGATTGCTTCCTTTATCATACCGTCACAGTGCGGCTTTTTCTCACCGCCTTTCGCTGCGTTGGCTCTTAACAGTTCAGCACAGTCTGTCATGCCGCCATGGTTGTCTGCAATCCGTTTGCGGAACTCATTCAAAACCTTTGGGGATTCAATCCCTTTGGCACCTAGCACCATAAGGCCTGCCGTGATCGCACCACAGGTGCTTCCGCACTTCATTCCACCGCCGAAATTGCTTCCCAGTGCTGCTGCTGTATTTTCATCTATCCCCAGCTCGTCTGCATAAACACGCATGATCGTCTGCGCACAATTATTGCACATTGGCACTTCATTTCTTAATTCCATTGCTTTCTCAATATGTTTTTCCATTCTAACAGCCTTCTTTTCTCTCAATTTCTATTCTTCCTGATTACTCTTTAACCATTTTTCCAGTAATTCACCCAGTCTGTCCATGTTCAATGGCTTTGCCATATGCTCATTCATCCCTGTATTCTTGGCGAGCTGCACATCTTCCGCAAATGCATTTGCCGTCATGGCAATAATAGGCAATCTGCCTCTTCTGCCGGATGCAGACCGGATTGCCGCAGTTGCTTCATATCCGTTCATAACAGGCATCTGAATATCCATAAAAATAAGATCATACCAGTCTTCCGGGGAGTCAGCCACTTTTTCCACTGCAATTTTTCCATTTTCAGCTGTTTCGACTTCCATCCCCGTCATCCGCAAAATTTCAACAGCAATCTCCCTGTTTAATTCATTGTCCTCAACAAGCAGAATCCTTTTCCCTGTATAATCTGCTTTTGACAGATTTTCCAGATATCTTCCTGCCATACTGTCTTTCTTTCCGGTGGTGAACTGCCGCAGTGCAGCCGTCAGGCGGGAACGGAATAATGGTTTTGCAATAAACGCATCTACGCCTGCCGCTTTTGCCTCTTCTTCGATTTCACTAAATTCGTATGATGTCAGCACGATAATGGTAATATCTTTCCCGACACGTTTTCTGATCCGTCTGGCTGTTTCTATCCCATCCATCTCGGGCATCTTCCAGTCCAGGATGACGGCAAAGTAATCGTCTTTCTTTTCATGGTGGGCATAACAACGTTCAACCGCTTCCCTTCCGGAGAGAACCCATTCCCCTGTAAGGCCAATTTCTTTCAGTGTAGCAACCGTGCTTTCACAGCATGTCTGATCATCATCCACTACCAGAACCGGCAGATTCATAAGGTCTTTTTCCTGTCTCTCCACCTTTTTCTGAAGCTCCAGATAAATGGTCACCGTAATTTTCGTACCTCTGTTCAGGGTGCTGTCTACCCTGATATTACCATTCATCAGATTCACAATATTTCTGGTGATTGCCATCCCAAGACCTGTTCCCTGTACTTTGGTTGTGCGATGGTCATCTGCACGGCTGAAAGGCTCAAACATACTTTTCTGGAATTCCTGTGACATACCGATCCCATTATCTTCAATTGTGAACTCGTAGCATCCAAGTTCTGAAAATCCATTTGGTTTTTCCTCTATGGAAAAAATAATATTTCCACCGTCCGGCGTATACTTGATCGCATTACTCATCAAATTCACAAAGATCTGCTGGATTCTTAAGCTGTCACCGCAGACGTTCTCATGCTCAATATGATTGATGTGCACATCGAAATTGTGCTTATGTGCATCGAGATCCGGTTTTGTAAGTGTGATAAGATTGTCCACCAGGTCTGACAGATTGAAATCCTCCTGACTCAGTGTCATTTTTCCACTTTCAATGCGTGCCATATCTAACACTTCATTGATCAGACCAAGCAGATGACGGCTGGATTCTGTTATCTTGCCGAGACATTCGATCACTCTTTCCTGACTCTCTATATTTGCTCCTGCGATTGCTGTCAGACCGACAATTGCATTCATCGGTGTCCTGATATCATGTGACATATTGGAAAGGAATTCCGTCTTTGCACGGTTTGCATTTTCAGCAGCCCGGTAGGCATCCTTCAATGCCAGACGGGATTCTATCTCCACTTTCTTCTCCTGCGTCACATCCATTGATGCCCACAATACCTTTATCAGCTTTTCATCCTCCCATTCCAGCGGAATAAACGAGGCGATTTTATAAATGTCTTCCTCCCTGTTGCAATACTCAAACTTATAAATATCATTTTCACTTTTCAGATTTTGTCTGATAGCTTCCGGTGCGGTCAGAAGATCCATAGATTCCAATGGCTCTAACGTCTTATAATTTTCAAGGATCTGTGCCCGGAAATCATGATAAAATCCAAGCGGTTTATATAATACCTGCCCTTTCAGATTATAGTATTCATATCTGTCATTTTCCAGGTCGCAGACAGCAAACCTGTCAACAAGCCGCACCATGCTCTGAATCATCTGTTCCATGGAAGCATTGTCCGCTGCCATCTGCAGATGCCGTGCTCTCTCCATCTTTGCTTCCGTAATGTCCCGCAAAAAGATCATGGCATATTCCGAATCCTCTATCTCACCCCGTATGACCACATTGCGGACCCACCGTTCTTCTCCGTCAAGAACGATGCGGCACTCTAAAGACAGTTCTGTCTCCAGCCCTTTTAGTTTTTCTGCAATATAAGTACGGTTATAAAAAGCGGATACCGCCTTTTTATCCATTTTCACAACATAATAATCTACGAAATGGCGGATCAGTTCATCCCATGTATGACTCTGTTCAAAGACAGTCATCAGGGAAGGTTCCACTTTAAAAGTATCGAACGTGTTCTCTTCGAGATTTACATAATATTCACACAGATCCGTTTTCGTAAATGCCCGGTGGAAGGCAGCAGATCTCTGCGCCTGCATGATTCCTTTTTTCTCTGCATCTATATTGCTGAATATTCCTGCGATTCTGTGTACAGATCCATCCAGACGGCGCGTCACCTCACCGGAGGAACGGAACCACTGGTACTGACCATCCCGTAGTCTTAACCGGTATTCCGTACTGTATTTGGTCTGATTTGTTTTGTCATCAATAGTCGCATACAGCTGATTCAGTACACGTTCCCTATCTTCCGGATGTAAACGTTCTGACCAGGATTCCAGTTCGTTGGGAAAATCCAGAATATCATGATATCCAAGCATTCTCCGGAATGCATGGCTCCAGTTCACATTGATGATTTCGTTCTCTTTATTGCAGTCTAAATACCAGAGTCCGGAATGGATCGTCTCGTTTACAAGTGACAGATTCTCATATTCCCAGTCAATGCGGACTGACAGCACCCAGATGGGATTTCCCTTACTGTCCTCCGATTCATCCTTATACATTCTGACAGCAACCGGTGTACCATCTCTCGTTAGCATTCTCGCTTCTCCGGAACCCTGGATATTCCGGAAACGTTCCTTCTCCAGGAAGCTCCTGTTCTCCCCATAGAAAATTTCTTTTAATGACCCATGATTATTTTTATAAAACGCTTCCTTCGTATATCCCAGATTATATAGCAGGAAATCGCTGACCGATAAAATTGTCAGCTTTTCATCATAATAGCCAGTAAGGGAACCAACTCCATTATTTTTTTCGATGGATGTCTTGATGGTCCGGGCTGCTTTCTCCCCAAGAAGGCTGTTTTCTCCAGAATATCCCATTTCATCAAGATATTGCCTATAGATCATTCTATTCCAACCTCATACTTTTATTTTTCATTTCGACATATCTTTAATTGTCCAACAATATTCTATTATAAAACACCCATTAAAAAATGTCTACCAGGAGTTTGACAGTTGAATAACAGTATCTATTTTCCTCTTCTCCGCTCCTGCAGCTTCTCATTCATATTCTGCGCCGCTGCCCGGTCACTCAGATAGCTGACCACGTTCACAAGGGCATACACTGCAATAATCATCGCCTCCATCACAAGTACCATGCTCACATTCCGGAATTCAAACCAGTCAAACAGGCTTCCAAGCCCCAATACCACCACATTTACAAACAGGAAATACAATAACTGTCTTACAAACATGCCTCTCTTGGACAGTTCTTTTCCGTTATCTGCCGCAAAAAGAAGTACCGGGACAGAGCACACTGCGGAAACGATCAGCACCTGCCATAAAATCATCGCACTGATTTTCGCTTCTGTCCCCCAGAAAATCGTGATATAAGCCGCTGCTGCCATCAATACACCTGCTGTGATTTTTCCGAAAATATCTAACAGCAGTTTCATTTTCTCTGTCATCTGTCCACCTCCTATAAGCCTAACCGCTCTTTTAAAACAGGCACATACTGCCTCGAAATGATTGTCTTCTCGCCATTGTCTAACACCGCCTCAAAACGTCCGCCAAAAGCTGGTGAGAGACTTTTCACTTTGTCCAGGTTTAAGATCGTTGACTTTGAGGCACGCATAAAGGCAGTCCCGGTAAGCAGTTCCTCTAAGGTGTAGAGCTTCTCATGCACCTCATAAACCTCTTTTTCACAGCAGGCAAATACTTTATTGTCCACCGCCTCAAAATAATAGATCCTGTCCTCCTCGATGAGATGGATTCCTTCTGTGTCATAACCTGCCAGCTTGTTATTTCCCTGTTTTAGCTTCTGGATCAGGCTCTGCAGCTCCTCTGTCAGATTCCGGCATTTTATGATGACTTCGTCCTCTTCCCCGGGATTTTGATCAAGTATCGTTATTTTCATTGTTCCTTTTCTCCGTATTCATCTGCAATGTCCTGTTTTTTTGTCCACAAGAGTTCTCCTGCGTCATCTGATTCACAGAGGATCACTGCCCTCTAGTTCTCTTTTATAAAGCACTTAAGAATGTTTCTTTGAGAATGATGCCATCAACAGATAAATCATCCCAAGAATCACAACACTTGCCACCATAATAACTATCATCTCTCCGATACTTACCACATGTCCGTGAAATGCCGGATTACAGTCCAGTGAATCTGCAATTGCAGTCACCACATCATCCGGGAAACCATTGTCTGACAGTTCGGTAAAAATCCCATGCAGCATATGATTTTTGATCAGTGAAGTTCCATATGTTCCCGGCATATAGGACAATATTTTCTGCAATCCCGTGCCAAAATTCGAAATTGGCATATAGGCGCCACAGACGAATCCGTATCCCGCACTGACAATCGTGCCAACCGCCGACATCTGTCCCTGTGTTTTTAACGGATAACAGATAATACTTGAGAGCGTACTGCCAAACAACACAAGCAGGATCTCATCCAACATCACCCACAGTACATCGGCCGCACTCATATACCAGCCCATCCGTTTCATATAGAGCAGACATACCACAAGTGCCAGCCCGTTCACCATCAGCGAATTGAGTACCGTAGAAAAGAAATATCCGATATAAATCACCGATCTCTTCACCGGGGATACCAGAAAATCCTTCTCCACACCGCTCGCCTTATCCTGCACCATCGTCAGGTTCACGCAGAAAGTAACCGTAATACAGCTTACTGCAAGGAGTGCTGCCGCCAACTGTGCCGCAACCGTACCATTTATCAGTTTATCCGAAATATGCACAGCATCCGGCAGATTCGAAAGGAACGAATCCCGGTATACTTTTGCAAGAAATGTGGCATACAAAACGATCAGGATCACCGGTGTAATCAGGGAAGAAAACAACATCCCCTTATCTTTAAAAAATAATTTTCTGTTCCTGCCAACAAGCACTGCTACTGTCTTCATTCGTGTCCACCTCCCAATATCTTTCCGGTCACTGCAAGGAACACATCGTCCATGCCGCCTTTTACCACCTCATAATCCCGGAACAGTTCCGGATGCTCCACGATCAGCTTCGTAGCCTCCGCTGTATTTTTCACCTTAAGCTGCCAGCCGTCCCGCACTTTTTTATAATCTCTCTGCAACGAACGGACTGCTTCCTCCGGCACACCGTAGACAGACACGGTATCCTGTACATATTCATTTTTCAGTTCGTATGGGGTTCCCTCCGCTGCGATGCTTCCCTTCTCTAAGATGATGACATAATCCGCATTTGCGGCTTCCTCCATATAGTGGGTGGTCAGGAAAACGGTCATCTGCTCCTCTTTTTGCAGTCTTTCTATCACCTGCCAGATCAACTGTCTTGTCTGAGGATCAAGTCCGGTTGTCGGCTCATCTAAAATCAGAATTTCCGGTCTGTGAAGCAATGCCCTTGCAATGTCGATCCTCCTTCTCTGCCCGCCGGACAGTTTTCCGACCGGACGGTTCAGATAATCTCCAAATTCAAGAAGCTCCAACAGCTCCTTTAATCTCTCCTCAAATGCCCTTCCGGTAATCCCATAGAGCGCCGCCCTGCTCTTTAAATTTTCTTTCACAGTCAGCGGCTTATCTAAGACGCTGTCCTGAAACACCACTCCGAGCAGCCGCTTCGTCTGCTCCCCTGCTTTCTCTGCATTGATTCCTTTGATCTGCACAGCCCCGCTGTCTGCCCGAAGCTGCCCGCAGATGATCGAGATTGTGGTGCTCTTCCCTGCTCCGTTTACACCTAAAAATGCAAATAATTCGCCTTTTCTCACGCGAAAGCTCAGGTCATTCACAGCCTTCACTTCCCCGAAGGATTTCTTCAGATGCTCGATCCGGATGATATCTGTTGTCTGTGTTTCTTTTTCCATTTTTATTCTCCTGTTTGTATCTGCTCTTATTTTTGCAGTGTAACCTGCTTTTTCTCAAAATTATCACTGTTTTCTTATTCCTGTTTCTTGTGATACGAACATAACATATCTCAGACAGGATATCTACAGGTCAGACAGTAAGTTGCATACAAGAGTGGGTAAGTTGCATTTTTATTTCATCAGCAATTTTTCCATCCATACTTCTGTATCTGTATAGATATCCACCACACTTCCCTGCTCCGTAAATGGGGGCTCCTGTAATACAGAAAAATCTTTCCTATTTTATACTCTCACATACCTCTGGTTTCGGCTGCTTGGCTTATCCGGAATTGTCATCCGGAATTTTATCGATCTAAGACAACATAAATTCGATGAAAATGATGGATTCTCCCATAAAATACCTCCGTTATCTTGCGTATTATCTTACGCACTATCTTTCTCCATTATAAAGGTTTTATGGAAAAATTCAAATTGCACATAAAAAACGCACAGCCTGCCTCCTTAAGCAAATCTGTGCGTTCTTCTCTCTTCCATTCTTCCGCCAGCCC
This sequence comes from uncultured Roseburia sp., assembly GCA_934320555.1. GTDB lineage: Bacteria > Bacillota > Clostridia > Lachnospirales > Lachnospiraceae > Roseburia. The sequence continues at coordinate 16,098 of CAKRFH010000032.1, read as the reverse complement.
ATTTGGGCTGCCGTTCTCCTGTCCCTATTCTTTCTTATTCTGCCTGAGCATCAGAAACACTGACCTTATGGTCATACCACACACCCTTTGTTCCGATCAGTGCAAGGTCAAACTCTTTGTCTAACGCTTTCACCGGAACATCAAATGCATATACTTCTTCGCTTGTTCCGTCTGAATAGGTAACCTTCTCTGTTGTCGGCTGGATTAAGTCAGCTCCGTCCTTCTGTGCATCTTCTGCGGTTCCGAGGAACAGGTTTACCACATTCTGGGACGGCATTACGATGTGGAGGGTCATCTCACCGTTTTTGACTGTGAGGGTTCCACGTCCGTCATAGGCTTCGTTTACATGAAACATGCTGCTGTCTGTGTCAAACTTTGCAGAGTAGGTTCCGTCTGCAAGTGCTTCTGTTGTGGAAGCTGTCGCGATATCGCCGAGGGAATCAATGGCTGCCTTTGTATGTGCTACATAGATCTGTTCGATGGCATCAATTCTTCCAAGTCCTGCGATCTGGCAGTCTACAGAATCAAAATAACCGCTTGCTTCAAACTGGCTCTTCCAGGAATCGTCCTCTTCCCCTGCCATATCGTTGTTTGCATGGTCACCTGCTACCACCATGAGTGGGCGGAGGATTACTTTTGTATAACCTGCTTCCTTCACTGCCTCAATAACATTTTCACATGCAGTCTCTTCTGGTTCGCCTTCTACGGTTCCGATGAAGACATTGTCATAGCCGAGGTCTGCCATCTGGGAAGACATCTGACTATAGCTGATCTTTGCTGTATGGGATGTTCCGTGTCCCATGAATACGAATGCCGTGGAGTCTTCTTTTGCTGCCTCTAAGGAATCATATCCCGCTGTCTTAACAGCTTCTGCTGTAATTGCCTCTGCAACGGCTTTCTTGTCTTCATTTACAACCGTTGCATCGCTTCCTACTTCACCGAGTAACGGTTCTGCCACTGTAACAGTCTCAAACTTGTCTTTGTAGGTATCAAGAGTCTCTACAAGCTCATCATACTCTGCACCGTGCATCAGATGTGTCGGCTGTACCACAAGATTCTTCACACCGTTTTCTACCGCTCTGTCAAGTGCCTGCTCTACATTGTCGATTTTCTCATCGTCCCTTGCCTGCACGTGGTTGATGATGATCTGTGCGGTAAAGGCTCTTCTGACAGACCAGTCCGGATAAGCTTCCTCGATTGCTTTCTCCACACCACCGATGTCCTCAGCACGGCTGTCGTTGAAGGAAGTACCAAAGCTTACAACAAGCAGTTCGTTCTCGCCGATATCATCCCCGTTTAACGGATCATCCTTTGACGCATCTCCGGTATCTCTTCCGAAGTAATCCGGGTCTGCATTCTCTCCTTCTACTAACTCTTTCTGGGCATCTGTCAGCTTGTCCCAGGCTGCCTTTGCGGCTGCACACTGCTCGTCTGTGTTCTCATTTCTTGTCTGCACATAGATGGCATCGATTAACGCTGCAACTTCATCTGCTGCCGCCTGGTCATCTACCTCTGCGCTCTCTGTCTCTGCTGCTGCCTCTGTCTGTGGCTGCGCATTTGTCTCTGCTTCGTTCTTATTACCGCATCCGGCAAAAAGGCTTGCTGCCATCATACAGGAAAGAACAAGTGCAATTGTTTTCTTCTTCATTTTTTTGTCTCCTCTTTGTGATTTTTCGTTCACAGGGATCTGTACACAAAGGAAGCTTCTGCCGCAAAAACTATTTCACAGCAAAAAACTCCGGTCAGAAATCTCTGAACGGAGTAAAAAGTCAACGAAAAACCAGGCTTTTCTATCTAAAAGCCCGCTAAACAGTACGACCAATTACTCGTGATCTCAGGATCCCCCTGTGGGTCTCCCTGTACCAGACAAATTGGCAGGTCTCCTGGCTGAAAGATCTTCATGCGGATTCTGCCTTCCCGATGCCTTGCATCAGTGACTTCCTTTACGGAACCAAATCCACACTCCCTTATCACAGTGACGAGATCGTACAGGAATCACACCTGTTTCCCTTTTAACGGACTCACTCTCCTTCCGGATCCGGAAGGAAAGCAGCCAGCACCAACTGTCTTCCCTATGAAACTTTTCCTATCTTAACACAGACCTTTCTCTTTTGCAACGTATTAGTCTTATTTTATCCGGTTCTTCTCGCATAATCCCGTACCTGTTCTAAAAAATGTCTTACAAATGCAGGCTCAGACGGGTAATAAAGATGCGGAAATCCCCAGAAATTATGCTCCGTCCCATGGATGCAATGCCAGCTTCTCCCGGTAACCGGCTTTACCGCCACACAGCTCTCCCCGTTAGCCGTGCTGTCAAAGTAGTGGAACTCATGCGCCCGGATGCTCTGCCCCGGCAAAAGAAAGCCACACGCTCCCTCCTCTGCCGCATCTTCCCTCTCTGTGATCTCCACATATCCAAACCGTACCAGCTTTCCTTTATAACTGCAGGTTCCCGGAACTGCCCCGACAAGGGAAAACGTCTCACCGTCCTGCGTCGTTAAGCTCTCATGCAGATACATAAAGCCTCCGCATTCCGCAAGCGACGGCATACCCTTTTTCAAAGCCTCCCGCACGGATGCCTTCATGCTCTCATTCGCCGCCAGCTCCTTTGCATACAGCTCCGGATAGCCACCTCCCAGTAAAAGCCCTGAGATCTCTTCCGGAAGCGCACCATCATGCAGCGGGGAAAACGGGACGATCTCTGCCCCGCAGTATTCGAGCATATTCAGGTTGTCCCTGTAGTAAAAGCAGAACGCCTCATCCATCGCCACAGCAATTCTCGGGCGCATTTTCTGTGCTTGTGATTTCTGTACCTGTGATTTTTCCAAGTATTCCGGTTTTTTCCCGTAAGCCTGTTCCATCAGACCTTTACGGTCTGTCCCAGCTTCTAAACTCTGCTTTTCCGGCTCTCCCTGTTGTCCTTTTTCCTGTGGATTTTCCTCCTCCGTCTTCTCTGCAAGTGCCACCATCGCATCCAGATCCACATACTGTTCTAAGAGCTCTCCCGCCTTTTTCAGCTGCTCATTCAGCGCTTCGACTTCCTCCGGCAGGATCAAGCCAAGGTGTCTTGACGAGAGGGACAGCCCTTTCTCATTCGGGAGACAGCCGAGCGCCTTAATTTTAAGCTCCCGCTCGATCAGCGGGGCGATCGTATCAAAGAACATTTTGCTTGTCCGGTTTAAAATCACGCCTTTGATCAGATGGCTTTTGTCATACTGCAGGAAGCCTGCGATCAAAGGGATCATGGATCTTCCCATTCCGTGCGCATCGATAACGAGGACAACCGGCACCCCGAGCGTCTCTGCGAGATGATAGGAGGAGCCTTCCTCCCTTGTGCCGCCTAATCCGTCGAAAAGTCCCATGACACCTTCTAGCACCGCGATACCGTGTCCCGGCTGTTCCATCGCATACAGGGCACGCACCTGGTCTGCATCTGAGAAAAAAGTGTCCAGATTTTTGGACGGGATATGGAGCACCCGTTCGTGGAACATCGGATCGATGTAATCCGGTCCGCATTTGAAGCTGACGGGATGCATCCCTCTTTCTAAAAGCTGTCTTAAGAACGCGCAGGTGATGGTTGTTTTCCCGCTCCCGCTTTTGACTGCGGCGATCATGATGCCTTTATTCTTCATTGCATCCTCCTTTTACTTTGTCCGGCAATTACCTCTCCTATCTTTCATGAAAATCAAACGAACAGATATAGATTGGGTTTTCCCCCTGCATGAGCTGGTAATTTCCGATCGCGCGTGCGCGGGACACCTGTACCTGTATGAGTTCGAGATGAGCGATCCGCACATCATTTTTCAGGGCAGACAGCTCTGCGATGGTCTCTAAGCTGATCGCGTCGATCACGACCCGCATGGTCGGATTTTTCGCATAGAGAACATCGAGGATATCCTTTAATCTTCCACCGCTTCCTCCAATGATGGCGTGGGTCGGGCGCTCGGTGCGTTCTGCCAGGAACAGGCAGTCCGGTGCCACTCCTTCTATGATCTCAAGGTTCGGGAGATGGAACTGTGCCTTGTTTTTGCGGATCAGATCTGCGGCAAGTGGTTTTCTCTCAATTGCGTACACCTGTATGGTACTGCTTAGCGCCGCCATCTCCACGGCGATAGATCCTGTTCCGCTGCCGATATCGTAGCACACGGAATTCTCTTTTAACTGCAATTTGCAGACAGAAAGCGTCCGGATCTCCTCTTTCGTCATCGGCACCTTGTCACGCCAGAAAGCATCGTCCCGGATGCCGCAGGTGACGGGCTTTTCCACTGCCTGTCCATTTAAAATCAGGCAGATATATAAACCGTCTCTCTCCACATGTTCACATGCTTCCGGTGTCAGCTGCATCACCTGTTCTTCCGGATAGGATAACTGGTATCCTGTATACACGGTACAGTCTGCCAATCCCTGTTCCTGTAACAGCTCACCGAGCAGCTGCACATCTTTTTTCCCGGACATGAGCACAAACGTTTTCCCAGAAAAGCGGATTGTCTCCGCCAGCTTCGCCTTCCAGAGGTCATCCTCCCCGTGCCCGTGGATGCTTGTGACTGCCGCGTCCTGATAGCTGTATCCGGTGCGCGCTGCAAAGTAAGACACGGAAGAAATGCCCGGGCAGATTCTCACGGTGCAGTCGGTTCTCTCTTTCAGCTTCTCATATAGTCTGGCACAGCCGCTGTAGAAGCCTGTATCCCCGGAAAAAAGGATGACCACCTCCGCACCGCTGCCGGAGAGGCGTTCCAATTCCGGCAGGATATCTTTTGCCAGATAATACGGATACCGCACGGCATGATCGTTCGTCACAGAGGCAAGCAGACGTTCTGCCCCAAACAGGTGATCTGCTTTCCGGATCTGTTCCGCCGCTTCTGTGGTGAGCGTTCCCTCCTGTCCCATGCCGATGCCGACAAGTGCGATTCTGTTCTTTATTTTGATTCCGGTAAGTATGGACAGTTTCCTGCACACTTCCTCAAAGGAATCGCCCTCTGTTCCACGCTCCGGGTTTCCGATCACACAGACTGTGATCTGCTCTGCCTCTGCCGCCCTGATTTTTTCCAGAAAGCCACCGGTTCTCCCGCTCTCTTTTGTCACCAGGCATTGAATCCCGAACTGTCTTATAATGGCACGGTTCATCTCCATGGAAAACGGTCCCTGCATCGCGATGACCTGTCTGCCGCAGATTCCGTTTTTCTCACAGAGTGCAAGGCTCTCCATTCCCGGAAGCACGCGAACGTAAAGACGCTCCCGCAGAGCCTCTTCCTTCGCATAGACAGCCAGATCCTTGCTGCCGGTTGTCAGCAGGATATTTCCCCCGGTCTGTGCTAACTTTTTCGCACAGTCCTCTGCATCTTTACAAAAGATCCTATTTGGGGATGTCGTCTCCTCGTTTGTGCCGGTATTCCGCTGTAAGCGGAGATACGGGATCACACTGTCTTTCAGACTCTCCTTTATATTTTCCGACACCGCTGTGGCAAATGGGTGTGTGGCATCCACGACGGCTGACACGTCCTGTTCTGCCATATATTCCATCATCTGTCCTACGTCCATTCTGCCTCTGTGGACTGTCACACCTGCAAGATGCGGCATGACAATCTCACCATATTCTGTTGCCACAGAAACAATACACGGTATCCCATTTTCTGAGAGTGTCTCCGCTAACAGCCTGCCCTCTGTTGTCCCTGAAAAAATCAGTACTTTTTTCATAATGTGTATCCTCTCGGTGTCACGAGCTTTCCATTTATCATCTTTGTTCTGGAATTGCCGACAAAAACCGTTGTAAACATATTTACCTCGCACTCTTTAAGCTCTGCGAGCGTGCAGGTCACGCAGGTTGTATTGTCCCTTCCGATGTTCTCTGCGTAACCGCAGGCACGCTCCGGCTCCACACCGTTTTTTAACAGAATATCACAGGCACGCATCAGATAATCGGCTCTCTGGCGGCTTGACGGGTTGTAAATTGCCATACAGAAATCTCCCTCTGCCGCTGCTTTAAGCCTTCGTTCGATCAGCTCCCACGGTGTCATCAGGTCGCTTAAGCTGATAACGCAGTAGTCATGGTTTAACGGAGCCCCCAGCACTGCCGCACCGCTGTTTGCCGCTGTAATGCCCGGAATCACTTCCAGTTCACAGGATGGGTGCGTCTCTGACATCTCATAGAGCAGGGATGCCATCCCGTATACTCCAGCATCCCCGCTGCACACCATCGATACAGTCTTTCCTTTTTCCGCTTCCTCGAAGCACATCTCACACCGTCTGACCTCCTGCTTCATCGGCGTGGACAGAAATTCTTTTTCCTGATAGGTATCCCCTAACAGCTTTAAATAGACCGGGTAGCCCACGATCACATCACTGTTTTTCAGTGCCTGATCTGCCTGTGGCGTCATCATCTCCCCTGTTCCAGGTCCCATTCCAACAATATAAATTTTACTGCTCATCGATTCGATACTCCTTTGCCAGTTCTTTTTCCAATTTCCAGTCTGTATGTAAAAGGGCGGCAGTCATCCCGTTCTCTGCCGTTTTCCGCAATACGAATGTCCCGCTGCCGTCTGCTGCCGCAAGCGCCGCCCGCTCGCAGACATTATCAACGCCCGTCTTCGTCCGTACAAAAGCGGACGCGGTGAAGTCCCCCTTCACCCTTGCAAGCTCCTGGGCAGAGTACGTCCGAAACGGGATCCGGTTCGCCGCACACCACCGCAGCAGCCCTTCCTCGTCCTTTTTCAGATCGATGGACGCCACCGCACGGATCAGAGTCTTCTCCACCCCTGCCTTTTTCAGGCATTTTGTAAAAAAAACATCCAGTTCCCCGAAGCTTTTTCCCTTTCTGCATCCAACCCCGAGGATATATTCTTTCGGCCGGAGTCCGAGGATTCCCTGTTTTAACTGGGTGTGATCGGGCGAGATCACAATGTCCGCTTTTTTTCCATCCAGAATCTCTGCGGATACTTTTGCAATGCCGTCCCTGTTGTAAATATCAAGATTACATCTCTTTGCAAATACATCAACAGAAAACGTGTCATTCACATCCGTCGCCGTTGTGAACACCGGGATTGCCCCGATCTGCTGTGCGATCTCCTCTGCGAGCCCATTCGCCCCTCCCATATGTCCTGAGAGCAGCGGAATGACGAAGTTCCCCGCCTCATCTGCCACGACAACCGGGCTGTCTGTCAGCTTGTCCGCCGCAAAAGGGGCGATCATGCGGACAGCAATGCCGCAGGCTCCTATGACAACAATCGCATTTTTCTCTGCAAACTGCTGCCCTGCCCATTCTGTGATGCTTTTTTGTGCAGGACTTTCTTTTTTTGCTCCATCCAGCGGGCGGTCAGAGGATTCCTTTCTGTGCCGCGCCTCGATCTGAATTTCCCGGCGTTCTGCTCTGTCTCTGTCTTTTTTTTCCAATGCGCCTTTTATTTTTTCTGCAAGTAAGGTGCCCCGGTCTGTAAAAGTAATGATGCCAATCTTCATTCTGTGGCTCCTTCATCCTTCTGTGTGACAGCTTTGCGGAACTCTGTCCCGAAATCTGCCGCATACAGTCTCGACTTCTCATACTGTCTGTGGGAGACCACCTCACCGACGAGAATGAGTGCTGTCTTTGTGATATTATGCTCCTTCGCCGTCTGCTCTAACTGCCCGACTGTGCAGACATACGCTTCCTCCTCCGGCCAGGTTGCCTTGTATACAAGCGCCGCCGGGGTATCTGCGCGGTACCCTCCTGCGATCAGACGTCTGCTTAACTCGCCGAGCATGCCGGTACTTAAGTATACCGCCATGGATGCCTGATGTGCGGCAAAGCTCTCAATACTCTCACCCTTTGGGACCTTCGTCCTGCCTTCCATACGCGTGATGATCAATGACTGCGATACGTCCGGCAGCGTGTATTCCAGATTTAGCGATGCCGCCGCACCGAAGCAGGCACTCACGCCCGGGCAGCTCTCATAAGGAATCCCTTTTTCGTCCAGCAGATCCATCTGCTCCCGCACCGCTCCGTAGATGCTTGGCTCACCCGTATGCAGGCGGACGGTAAGCTTTCCCTCCTGCTCTGCCTGTTCCATCACGGCAAGTACTTCTTCTAACGTCATGTAAGCGCTGTTGTGGATCTCACACTCCTTTTTACAATACGACAAAAGGTCCGGGTTCACCAACGATCCCGCATAAATGACCACATCCGCCTGCTCTAACAACCGCATCCCACGCACTGTGATAAGATCAGCCGCGCCCGGTCCCGCTCCAACAAAATGTACCATGCTCTTTTCTTCCTCTCTTTATCCTTCCGTCCGGCTGCCGTACTCTGCGGCATCCTCCTTTTTAATTTTCTCCAGAAGTGCCTCCGCGCCCGCGGACTTTGCAAGCTCGCCGCACTCGTTCGAATATAGGATCACTTCTATCTGCAGCTTTCCGGCTGCCCGTTTTCTCAGGTAAAATAAAACCTTTTCCAGTACATCCTCCAAGACAGCATCCGCCTTCCCGCAGGCATAGAGCTTCTTCACTGCCTCCTCGGTTGTCACACACTGTAAAATCTCTTCCAACACGGGGTAAGGCACCTGATGCCGCACTGATGATGCCACGAGCAGCTCCATCCGGCAGTCGCCTTCCCGCGAATGTGTGTTCATGATGCCTCCCGCAACTTTCACCAGTTTTCCGATATGTCCGGTGAGAAGCATCCCCGTAAATCCTGCCTGTACCGCCATGTCAATGGTATCCCCGATAAAGTTACTGCACTTTACACTGCGGTCCAGATCGTAATCATACGTCTTTTTCATATAGTCAAGCCCATAATTTCCCGGGGATACCGCCGCGATCTCATGCCCCTGCGCCCGTTTCTGGTTTAACTCCACACGGATCGTGTCAATCAGCGCCTGGCTGCTCATCGGCTCCACGATGCCGGTCGTTCCGAGGATAGAGATGCCTCCTAAGATTCCGAGCCTCGGGTTGAAGGTCTGCACTGCCAGCCGTTCCCCTTCCGGCACTGAGATCACAACCTTTAAAGTACCATGGAAATCGGCAAGCCTGCACACTTCCTCCACTTCCCGCATGATCATCTCCCGCGGGACATGGTTGATCGCCGCATTGCCCGGCGGCTGGTCAAGCCCCGGCTTTGTCACCCTGCCAACGCCAATGCCGCCGTCGATCAGGATCTCTGCCGGCTGCCCTATGCGTTGCTCCCTCTCCATACTCACTGTAGAAAAAATCAGTGCCCCCGTTGTGATATCCGGATCATCTCCGCCGTCCTTTCGGACCGCGCAGGATACGGAAAGCTCCCTTTGGGTGATTTCCTCGATTGTGGCATGGTACCAGATGCCCTTCGGGGTCTGGATGGATATATTCTCTTTTTTCTTTCCGGTCAGAAGCATGTAGGCCGCCGCCTTAGAAGCCGCCGCCGCACAGCTTCCGGTGGTGAAGCCATGACGCATTTTCCTCTCCTCTATCCTATATCCCGTCGCGAAGCTCATACAGTAAGGCGTTGCAGATTGCAGCGGCAATGTTGCTGCCGCCCTTGCGCCCACGGTTCACAATGTGCGGAATATCTGTTTTTAAAATCAGTTCTTTGGCGGCTTCCACGTTGACGAAGCCTACCGGGACGCCAATGATGAACGCAGGCCTGTAGGTGCCGTTCTGGATCATCGTGTAAAGTTCGATCAGTGCAGTCGGGGCATTTCCTATAGCGAAAATAACCGGTTTGGAAAGCCCGGCTGCCTTTTCCATGCTCACGGCTGCTCTTGTGACACCGCGCTCTTGTGCGATTTTCGCCACTTCCTCATCTGCCATGAAGCAATGCGCCACTCCGCCGTATTTTGCGAGTTCTTTTTTGTTCACGCCCGCCAACGCCATATTCGTGTCGGTCACGATGTCTGCACCGTTTCGGATGAGCTCTTTAGCGACCGCCACTGCATGTTCGGAGTAGGTCATGGTTTTCGCGTAGTCAAAATCGGCACTTGTATGGATTGCCCTTTTCGTTACGAGTTCCTGCTCCTTCGGGAGTACGATTCCCTTTTCCTCCAGTTCTTTTGTGATCATTGCAAAACTCCGCTTCTCGATATCCTGCGGTCTGACGTATTCTATGTTTTCCATCTGCCGGATAGTCTCCTTTCTCACCTGTCAATCGCGGACAGCAGCTTTTGATTGTCTTCATGGTTTCTGACCGCAATGCGGTAATACCCTTTTTCCAGTCCACGGTAATTGCTGCAGTCGCGGATCAGTATTTTCTGCTCTAAAAGCTTCTCATAGAGTGGAAGATCCGTCTGTAACAACAGGAAATCTGCCTCGCCCGGATACACCAAAATCTCCCGCCTGGTCAGTTCTTCGGTCAGAAATGCCCTCTCTTTTTCCAGATAGGAAACCGTTCTTTCGCAGTATATTTTTTCCTCTAACGCTGCGATCCCCGCTGCCTCTGCAAAGCAGGAAATGTTCCACTCCGGAAGCTGTTCTGCAATCCGCGCGACAAGCTCCTTTCCCCCGCCGAACAGATAACCGAGGCGCACCCCCGGGATCGCGTATAACTTTGTGAAAGCTTTCACAACCAGGACGTTTGGATATTCCTCCAGCGCGTGCTCCGCAAAGAATCCTCTCTGCCTTGTAAATTCCAGAAAGCATTCGTCGATCACAACCGTGATATGGCATTCCCTGCACCGGTCACAGATCGCAGTAAGGAGCACTCTGTCTATTGTATTTCCAACCGGATTGTTCGGGTTGGCGAGAAAAAGAAGGTCTGTCTCCTCCGTCAGTTCTGAAAGCACTTCCTCTGTCAGGCAGAACCTGTCTGTTTTTGTCATTTCATAATAAGATACTTTGGCATTTGTCATACCTGCTGCTTTCTCATAACCGAAAAAGGACGGCACCGGAATCAGGATGTGCTTTGGCTTTAAGGCATGCACGATTGCTGCAAAAAGCTCAGAGGCTCCGTTTCCGCAGAGAATATGTTCCTCCGGAATATGATAACTGGTACCAAGCTTTGCGATGAGCTTTGCATGATGGATATCCGGATAGCAGTCACAGACTTCCACTGCCTGATGCATCGCCTCCTTCACGCGCTCCGGTATGCCGAATGGATTGCTGTTCACGGAAAAATCCAGTTCCACGTGATTCTGATAGATGTCTCCTCCATGTATGTTTGGGCGCATTTTTGCTACTCCTTTCTTGACGCAAATTTCCCGGCAATTGTGAAACTCAAATTCAGGTTGTGAAGATTGTGCGCAATGACCGAAAGCAGCGAAGACACGCTCTCGCTACGTGTCGCTCGCAGCGGTACTAAGCGACCAAAATACGGTCGCTAAGGACCGGCGGCTCCCCAGTGTCTTCGTTGCTTTCGGCCATTGTGCACAATCTACTTAACGTTTTCTATGAGTTTCACAATTACCTATCGTTACACTAATATTAGTACCAGCAAGCAGCCGATCTCGCATAAAAATGCAGTCGCGTAGAGCAGCCGGTTCGCACGCCGGATGTCCTCGGTCTCCACTGCACGCGTGGCATCCCCGATGTAGGGTTTCTCCACGATTTTTCCAAAATAACTTGCATTTCCGGCCAGCCGGATGCCGAGTGCCCCTGCACAGGCTGCCTCTGTCTGCGCGGAGTTCGGGCTCGCGTGTTTATAACGGTCTCTCCGATATATGTTCCAGGCATTTTTTCCGCTGAATTCCCTGCCACAGAAATAGCATCCTGCTACCATAAGAAGGGCGCTGATACGCGCCGGAAGGTAGTTGACCACATCATCAAACTTCGCCGCCGCCCTGCCGAAGTACAGGTAACGGTCGTTCTTATACCCGACCATGGAATCCATTGTATTGACCGCCTTGTACAGAAAGCCCAGCACCGGTCCTCCGATTGCCGTATAGAGCATCGGTGCGATCACACCGTCTGACGTATTCTCCGCCACCGTCTCGATCGCAGCCTTCGCCACGCCGGTCTCGTCGAGATTCTCCGTATCTCTTCCAACAATCATGGATACTGCCCTCCTCGCTGCAGGCAGATCCCCTTTTTTCAGTTCTGTGTACACTTTCATGCTCTCTACTTTCAGACACTTTGTTGCAAGGATCTGATAGGTCATCACACTTTCTGCAAGAATCCCACAGACTGGATGGATGTGATAAGCCACAGACAGGATTGCCGCCGCAATGCAGCCGGTTGCGGATAGCACTGCGAGCACTAACAAAACTCCTCTGTGCAATTCCTGTCCGGAAGTTGTCTTTTTTGCTTCCCCTTTTTCCCCGATCAGCTTCTTTTCCAGAAACGCGATCCAGTTCCCGATCAGACGGATCGGATGTGGAAGCCAGTGCGGATCACCGAAGGCAAGGTCTAAGAGAAAGCCCGCGGCAAACGCAATGATATGATTTGTCATTTTTCTTTCCTCTCTGCTCTGTATGTTATATCTTTTACAGCTTCCGGCAGCTTTCCAGCACTACTGTCTCTGCTGTTTTTTGTTCCTTCATCCTGATTTTTAAAACGATCTCATACCCTTGTCCGTTTTCTACCTGAAAGTCAAAATATGCGCTTCCGGTCAGGGTACTTAACACCGCCATGATCGTACCGCCATGAACCACCGCTATCGCCGTAAGTTCCGGCTCTGCACCTTTGTTCTCTCCCTTATCAGAAAATCCGGCAGACTGTCTGATCACTTCCGCAATCATCCGGTCAAATCCCTGCATACAGCGTGCAAGGAACTGTTCTCTTGACTCTCCCTCCGGGAAAGGAAGTGTTCCGTTGCTGTCGATCCACTTCTGGTAATCGGGATCCCCACTTAGCTCTTTGTAATTCTTTCCTTCAAAACGCCCGAAATCCATCTCTTCCCACTCCGGGATCTGGATCGGGGTTCTGCCGTAAAGCAGCTCTGCCGTCTGGATACAGCGCAGCATCGGGGAAGAAAATAAAAGTGTCCCGGCATCCTTTTTTTCTGTTTTCTTCTGCTTCGTCAGCTGCAGGATGCCATTTTCTGACAACGGCTCGTCTGTTTTTCCAAGGTAACGGTGCTCCTCATTTCCCTTCGTTCTGCCGTGGCGGATCCAGATGACGGTTAGTTTTATTTGATTTTCTGTCCAATTCCACATACAATCCGCTCCACTGTCTTCGCTTCTTTTGCCAGCGTGATCAAAAGCCTTCCCACGCGTTCCCGGTACTCCCGCTCCTCTGCCGCAAGCGGGACGATCCCGTTCCCGATCTCATCGCAGATGAAAATACAGTCCGGATGCTCCCTGTAATATTGCAGCACGATCTCTTCTGCCGGTTTCTTTTCCTGCAAAAGCTGTTTCACCCACAGGTGCAGATCCTTTACGATCAAAACATCCTGCCCTTTATATTTTTCCTGCACATATGCCAATTTTCCCTGTGCATAACCACCGATATACAATTCCATTTCTTTTTCCTCTGTCTAAACTGCTTCGTCCGTGATATTGTGAAATCCATAACCATCATTTCATCACCGATGCTTCACTGCCATATTCTGTAACCCCGAAAAACTTCAGTTTCTGCCTTCATCTGCAAAATCAGCAAATATGCACCGCAACCGCAACCGCGACTGCTGCCGCCGCCTCGCACACCGTCACAAACCATCCTGCCGTATCCCCTGTGATACCGCCGAGTTCCCGGTAACTCTTCCATTTAAAATAGAAGAAACAGAGCACTCCTGTCACTGCTGCCACAATGCCGTAAATCCCTGACACTGTCACCATCAGGGCGATACAGCCTGTAAGCTGCACATACAAGGCAAGCCGTACCCTCTTTTTCTGTGCGCCGGATGCAAACGTATACAAAAGACCTTCCTTCTTCGCAGACCTTAATGTCACCACGCCAATCCCGCTTAAGCACCGTGCCAGAAAGAAAACGGCTGCCACTGCAAACGCTGCCTTTCCCGTCACAACTTCCGAGAGCGCCGCAAGTTCGATCAGATAATATAGCATCAGCATGATCGCCGCAAAAGCCCCGATATGGGAATCCTTTAAGATTTCTAATTTCTTCTCCCTGTTCTGGTAGGAATGGAACGCATCCATCGTATCCATATAGCCGTCCACATGGAAGCCGCCGGAAATGATCAGGGGAATTGCCGCCGCCACACACGCACGGCATAATGCACCGATCTGTATATTTTCACACAGTGCCAGCCAGCCGTAGAACACCAGTCCGATCACACCGCCGATCCACGGGAAAAAGCACATCATGTACTCCATGTCCTCCTCTTCCCACGCAAACTGCGGCACCGGTATTTTCGAATAAATGGAAAATGCGATGATCATTGATTTGAAAAGCTTCATTCCTCTGTCCTTTCCTGTGCCGGTTCTTTCAAAATGACCGGAATCCCGACAACCACTTCCACCACACGGTCTGCACGCTTTGCTAGCGCTGCGTTGATCCTGCCGAGTGCCCGCAGATATGCCATCGTGCCCGCATCGTATGAGATGCCGTCCTCAAAAACATTGTTTGTCACAATGACAAGATGATCGAGCTTTGCCGCAAGCAGCTCCATATCCTGCACCACTTTTGTCACAACCGCATCTTCCTCTCTCATCCCGTCTGTAGAAAACATCTCATTTGCGACAAGATTGGACATACACTCTAAGAGCGCCGTTCTCTGCTCCTGTTTCTTCCGGATATGTTCAGGCTCTCCGCAGTCTGTGCAGACCGTTTTTGCTTCCGTAAATGTTGGGAATACAACCTGTCCGACATTCCACGGGCTCTCAACGGTCATAAACCCTTTTCCGGCGCGCAGCTTTCTGTGCCGCTCCACCTTTCTCTCGCCCTCTGCATCGTAAATCTGCATGGTCGCAATGTAATATTTTTCTGTCCCCTCAGCAGAAACTGCCACGTCTTCCGCGTAAGCCGACTTGCCGCTGCCGCTTCCCCCTGTCACCAGTGTTATCATTCCATCACCTTTCACACAAATCTCTCATACTGCTCTATCTCAAAATCCCCGAAGGTCGCCCCGCTCTCATACAGCGTCATCGCAAGGTCGAGCAGGGAAAACATCATCACCGCCCCGGTTCCTTCCCCGAGTGCCAGCCCTGCATCGATGACCGGATTTAACTGAAGCTCCCGCATCAGAAGATCGGATGCCGGTTCTTTTCCCCTGTGGGACGGGATCACATACTCCCTTGTACCCGGGGCAAGCCGCTCTGCGGTGAGCGCTGCAACCGCACTGATCACTCCGTCTGCCACGATTGGGACATGGTACTTTGCCCCGCCCAGAAAGACACCGCAAAGCCCTGCAATATCAAGTCCTCCTACGGTACACAAAATCCGCATCGGCTCCTCCTTCGTCAGCCGGTACTTTTCAAGTGCTTCCTGCACGATCTGCTGCTTGTGAAGCAGTCCTGCATCGCTAAGTCCTGCCCCTCTTCCGGTTACTGTCTCTGCGGAGACGCCCAAAAGAGCCGCCGCCATCGCCGCACTCGTCGTCGTATTGCCAATTCCCATCTCCCCGGTTCCAAGCAGGGTGTAACCGGCTTCCTTGCATTCCCGGACTAACTCCATCCCGACTGCGATTGCCTGCTCTGCCTCCGCTTCCGTCATCGCCGGTTCTTTCCGGAAATTGCGCGTGCCCATCCGCACTTTGCACTCCCGCACACCGGGAAATACCGTTTTCGTATTCACCCCGATATCGACCGGGATTATCTCTGCACCTGCTCTTTTTGCCATCTTGCACACTGACGTATTGCGGATTCCAAGATTCGCTGTCACTGCCGCTGTGACTTCCTGCCCGGACTGACTGATGCCCTCTGCGACGATCCCATTGTCTGCGCACATCACGATGACTGCTTTTTTCCCGATCGAAATCTCTGCGGTTTCAAGAATCGCCCCGATCCTTGCGATCAGACCCTCGAATTCCCCGAGACCGTCCAACGGCTTTGCCACACGATCCCAGTTTTCCTTTACTTTTTTCTCAATCTCTCTGTCCGGCTTTCTGATCTGTAATTCCATACTTCTCTGTAAATATTCCATCCTTTTTTATGTACTGTTCCCTGTTCTCCGGCAGAATCTGTTGCGAACACCCATCTTTCTTCTGTCTTAAAACGCTGCCTCTCTCAACATCGCATAGACCGCTTCCATATCCATCGACTTCCGCAGGCCCTCCGCTAATTTATCATACTGCTGTTCCTTAAACTGACTGTAGTCCATCATCGTGCT
>CAKRFH010000031.1:0-26801 GCA_934320555.1 uncultured Roseburia sp. | reverse complement strand
ACCAAAAGCAACGAAGACACGCTTTCGCTACGTGTCGCTCGCAGCGGTACTAAGCGACCAAAATACGGTCGCTAAGGACATGCCGAAGGGACTTCGGCGTTGGCTCCCCAGTGTCTTCTTATGCTTTCGGTCATTGTGTACAATCCAATATACGTTTTCATGGAGTTTCGCAATTATCAAAAACTTATAGTAAATATTATATCTGTATAAGGTACAAAAAACAAGCATGCGTTGCAAAATATACAGGATGCCGCTATAATAGCGATATAAAATGTCCACAGGCTCTCTGTTTGCTATCTGAATACTCGGAGTAAACCCGGTGGAAGCAGTTTTCACGATTCCAATTTTAAAAAATCGGGCAGAATGCAGGCAGAGGATACAGGAGAAAACATGAAAAAAAAGAAAGTCGTAATCATCACAAATGCCCCGGCACCGTACCGGGTTGCTTTTTTTCAATATATACAGGAACACGAATCGGACTATGCATTTCATATTGTATACACGTCGGAAAACAGCCAGATCGGCAGGCAGTGGCATGTGAACGGGGAGGAGCTTAGCAGCCACAGCTTTTTGGAGTGCCGCGTGGTGACAATCCACCGGAAATATGATGACAAGCGGATTGTTTTTTCTGTTGGAATCGGGGAAAAATTAAAAGAGCAGAAGCCGGATCTTGTGATCTGTATGGAATACAATGCAACGATCCTGCAGGCGGTGCACTGGTGCAGGAGCCATCATGTGCCGTTTCTGTCGTGGAGCGATGGCACGGCGAACTCAGAGCGGAATATTGGAAAGCTGCAGAAGCTCTTCCGGAAATATGTGATCCGGCGGGCAGCAGGATTTATTAGCAGCAGCACGGCAACGATGGAACATCAGATCAGCTACGGGGCGCAGAGGGAGAAGTGCTATAAGAGCCTGCTGACGGTGGATATTGGGAAATATCTGATGCAGAAAGTGGACGATCAGGAAGAAACACGCAAGCAGAGTGGAAAAAAGCTTCTGTATGTGGGAAGTCTCATTGGCAGAAAGGGTCTCGATCTTCTGATTCCGGCGCTTGCGCAGACAGATTCGGACATCACACTGACAATTGTAGGCGAAGGCTCCGAGGAGGCCGCTCTCAAAAAACAGGCAAAGGACTGCCAGGTACAGGACCGTATTCGCTGGCTTGGCTTTTTAGAAGGGGAGGCCTTAAAAGATTGTTACAGACAGAGTGACGTATTCATTCTTCCGACAAGGGAAGACTGCTATGGCCTTGTGATCTTAGAGGCAATGTGCGCATCCCTTCCGGTGATCGCGTCGAAATATGCGGATGGTGCGTTTGACCTTATGGAGGACGGCGTGCACGGATATATCGTAGACCCGTATGACACAAAGCAGCTGGCAGAGGCGATTGACACGATTTTTTCCGATACAGACCGCTTGAAGAAAATGCAGCACGACTGCTATGAGCGGGCAGGGGAGTTCGCAATTCCGAGAGTGGCGGAGCCGTTTTATGAGGCATTGGATGCGGTAACACGTTAAAAACACACTACACATGTAGCAAGACTGCAAAATAATTCAATTTAGAGGAAAACATGATAAAACAACAGGTTAAATCGATTTTAAAAAAATTCCATCTCGAAAAAATCGGGCAGGAGCACCTGATCGCAGACATAAACCGCGACTGCACGAAAAATCAGAAAAAGATCCTGCTCTGTTATCTCGATTATGAGCGGACTGTGCGGGAATTGAACCGGCATTTCGGGCACACGAACCGGCAGGAGATGATGCAGATCGTGAAAGTCTGCATCGGACTTGACCTGCGGATCGATATCTGCGCCTGCTATGATACGGGGGCATTTGAGCAGATCAGGGAGCACTATTATGATTATATCTTTGGCTTTGGAGAGACTTTTTTCCATGCAAAGGAGAAAAATCCGGAAGCAAAGGCGATTTTCTATACAACCGAGAACCCCTATTATGTGTCCTTCGAGCGTGAGACAGAACGCCTGCGTTATCTAAAGGAGCGCACCGGAAGAAGCTTTCATCTGGAGCGGACAGGCGTCTATTACAAAAAGGATGATGAGAAAAAAGCAGACTGCATCGTAAGCCTCGGTGATACGGGATATTTGAAACATCTGAATGTACCGGTGCAGAGAGTCTGGCCGTCAGCGCTGAAGAATCCGACCTTTCAGTTGGATTTCACAGAAAAGAAAAAGGAAAACTTTCTTGTATACGGGGTAGACGGGTTCGTACACAAAGGAAATGACATTCTGATCGAGATTTTTCAGAACCATCCGGAGTGGCAGCTCTATCTGTGTGGTGCCAGAGGTGCAGAGAAAGCGAAAGAGGCAGGCTATGACCTCCCGGCAAATGTGCATGCGTGTGGCTTTGTAGATACGGAGAGTGAAACATTCAACGAGCTCGCAGCAAAATGTTACTATCTGTTGCTGCCATCCTGCTCGGAAGGAGTGCCAACCTCGGTGCTCACAGGCCTCAGACATGGCATCCTGCCAATTGTGACAAAAGGGAACGGATTGGATGAACTGCCGCAGTTCTGCAGGTACTTCGAGGATTACCATATCGCGTCTGTGGAGGCAACCATCCAGAGAGCGGTAGAGGAGAGCGAAGAGCGGCTGATGGAGCAGGGCAGGGCGGCGATGGAGTATGCGGATGCGCATTTTACGCTGGAGGCGTTTACGGGGCAGATGCGGACGGCGTTGGAGAACGTGTTTTAGAGTCCTGTGACTAATTCGTGACAGTAGATATTAGCAGAGTGTGCATTCTATTTCCTGCTTACAGATGTAGAGAACACGACACAGAAAAAGAGAAAGGAACAGGAAAAACGGTTCATGGTGACAGGGAAGAAACAGTGGTGGAAAGAAAATCAAAGGTGGCTGGTCGGCTCGATTTTTCTGGTCGGATTTCTGCTAAGACTTGTGTGTCTCGGACAGATACCGGCAGGAATTCATCAGGATGAAGCTTATTCAGGCTACGAAGCTTACTGTCTTTTACAGACCGGCGCAGATTCCCACGGTTATGTAAATCCGGTATACTTTATTTCATGGGGACATGGCATGAATGCACTTTATGCATATCTGACCATTCCCTTTATTGCAGTTGGAGGACTGAACGTTATTACGATCCGCCTGCCACAGGCAATCATCGGATGTCTGACATTACCGCTTTTCTATGGATTTTTAAAAAGAATTCAGGGCAGGAAGCTGGCTTTAACAGGTCTTTGCCTGCTCGCGTTCAATCCATGGCATCTGATGCTGAGCCGCTGGGGGCTTGAGGCAAACCTTGTTCCTTTTTTTCTGCTGCTTGGACTGTACTTTTTGATGCGGGCACTTCAGGAGAAAGAGTGTTATTACATACCGGCATTTGTGGCATTTGGGCTGACGCTGTACTGCTATGCGATTATGTGGCTTGTGGTGCCGATCCTGCTGGTGTTCCTGCTGATTTATGCAATCTATTATAGAAAGGTTCGGTTCAGCCGTTATCTGATCCTGGGAGTCTGCCTGATGGGGATCATTGGCATGCCGCTGTTCCTTTTTTATCTTGTAAATAACGGTTATCTGCCGGAAATCCGGTTGCCATGGCTGTCAATCCCGCAGATGGATTCCATCCGGGAGAGCGAGGTTTCCCTGGCGCATGTGAAAGAAAACCTGAAATATTTGCTGCATGTCCTGATTTTTCAGAAAGATGATATGCCGCATAATACGACTCCGGTTGGTATTTATTACTACTGTTCCATTCCGTTTCTGCTGCTTGGAGGAATCGGAGCCGTGTGCAGGTTTGTAAAAAATATTATAAAACGAAACTATGAGGGCAGTGATGTGCTGGTGCTTTGGGCGGTAACGGCAGGTATGGTTGGCTGCATGATCAGCAAAGTAAATGTCAACCGGATCAACTGTATCCATCTGCCGATGATTTATTTTACTGCATACGGGATCGTGTTGACCATTTGCTGGCTCCGGAAAAGAGAAACGGAAGTAAGCCGGTGGTCTGGCAGAGTGGGGATGACCGGTATCATAGCAATTTATCTGATGAGCTTCGGGCTGTTTGGATATCACTATGTGACAGAGCGGCCGACAGATTTTTATTACGGCTATGAAGATGCACTTTCTTATGCGGAAAGCAGGACGGAAGGCAAGATCGGTACAGTTATGATCCGCTATCCGCTTGTTCTGATGCATGCAAACATGCTCCCACAGGAGTACCTGCCGCAGATGGACGGAGCGAAGAACTTCGATACAGTTGGACAGTTTGGACGATATGTGATGGAACCGTCCGCAGAGGACATGGAACCGGATATGGTATACGTTGTGCCGGAGAGCTTTGAGGAAGAGTATTTGACGGATGGGTTTGAAACAGAGTATGATAATGGATATTATGTGGTGATAGCTGCAAAAGTGAGGTAATGTATGAAGAAACCAATTTTATATATTGTAATTCCATGCTACAACGAGGAAAAAGTGCTGCCAATCACAAGCAGCATGTTTTTAGATAAGATCACAGAGCTTGTGCAGAAAGACAAGATTTCCGATGACAGCCGGGTGCTTTTTGTCAACGACGGAAGCAAAGACCGTACCTGGGAGATTATCAAAGAACTTTCTGAGCAAAATGATCATTATAAAGGAATCTGTCAGAGCAGAAACCGCGGACACCAGAATGCCGTTCTTGCAGGTCTGATGGAGGCGAAGGATGTCTGTGACATCACAATCTCGATCGACTGCGACGGGCAGGATGATATCAATGCGATGAATGATATGGTAGATGCATATCTCGATGGCTGTGAGATCGTCTACGGGGTGCGGAGCAGAAGAGATACCGATACCTTTTTCAAGCGTTTTACCGCAGAGGGGTTCTACAAAGTGTTGAACTGGATGGGAGCAGAAGTAGTCTTCAACCATGCGGATTACAGACTGGTTTCGAGCCGGGTTTTGCAGGAGTTCGCCAACTATAAGGAGGTGAACCTGTTTCTGCGCGGCATGTTCCCGCTGGTCGGTTTCAAGAGCACATCGGTGTATTACGAACGCCATGAACGGATTGCAGGGGAGAGCCATTACCCGCTGACGAAAATGCTGGCGCTCGCCTTTGACGGAATTACAAGCCTGAGTGTGAAGCCGCTGCATATGATCACAGGGCTGGGATGCGGGATCGCACTGTTAAGCTTTATCGGTGTGATCTGGTCTGTCATCGTGGCACTGACCGGACATGCTGTGACAGGCTGGGCAAGCATGACGAGCATCATCTGTTTTATCGGCGGCGTGCAGCTGATCTGTCTCGGTGTGCTTGGGGAATATATCGGAAAGATCTATATGGAAGTAAAGCACAGACCAAGATATATCATCAGTGAGAGAACCGGGGAACAGGAAGAGGAGAAAAAGGCTTCATAAAATCTTAAGAAAGGGGCGAAAGCCCCTTTTTCTGCGCAAAAAAGCACATTTTTGCAGCCAGAGGGCAGAACAAATTTTAGTAGATATAGATATTTGCCGGAATTTGTGATATGATTGAAAAGCTAAATTAGGATATTATGTAGAAATGTAGAAAAAGGAAAAAGAGTATGAATAAAAAAGAACAATACAAGCATTTGCTGAATTACGGAGCAAATCTGATCGCTCTCTTCGTGGAAGGTGCTTGTTTTGCATATATCTGGTATCAGTATTATATGGAGCAGTTCCGATATTGGCACAGAGGAAACTGGGCAGTTGTCGGGCTCTATGTGCTGATCATCTTTTTTTTCACAAAGGTGTTCGGTGGCTATAATATCGGCTATATGCGGATGTCGGATATGGCATTGTCCCATACGCTGGCAATTTTACTGAGTAATATGGTCGGCTATTTAGAGCTTTGTCTGATCTGCCGTGTCTATGTGAATGCAGAACCTGTGCTTGGAATTACGGCAGTGGAGATTCTGTTTATACTGCCATGGATCTATATTGTAAGGAAGCTGTATGCAAGGCTTTATCCACCGAGACAGATGCTTGTCATCTACGGGGATTATGCGCCGGATGACCTGATCTCCAAGATCAATACAAGGAAGGACAAGTACAATATCTGTGCGACGGTCAGCTATCGGATCGGACATGAAAAGCTATATCCCATGATAAAAGAATACAATTCGGTTGTGTTGTGCGACCTTCCGGCAGAAGCGAGAAATCAAATCATGAAGTTCTGCTATAAAGAGTCAGTAAGAACTTATGTGACTCCTAAAATATCAGATATCATTTTCCGTGGGGCGGACGATATTCATCTGTTTGATACACCTTTGCTTTTGGCAAGAAATCATGGACTTTCCATTGACCAGAGAATCATCAAACGTTTTTTTGATATTGTATTATCCGGAATAGGGATTATACTCGCATCCCCGTTTATGCTGATCATTGCAGCAGCAGTTAAACTGTATGATGGTGGTCCTGTTCTCTATAAGCAGGAGCGGCTTACCATTGATGAAAAACCATTCATGATTTACAAATTCCGGAGCATGAGCACTGACTCAGAGAAGAACGGAGCAAGACTTGCGGCGAAAGACGACAAGCGTGTGACACCAGTTGGAAGGGTCATCCGGAATATTCATTTTGACGAACTGCCACAGCTTTTTAATATTTTAAAAGGGGATATGTCATTGGTTGGACCAAGACCGGAGAGAAAGGAGATATCCGATGAATATTCCGAAAGCATTCCGGAATTTGTACTTCGTACAAAAGTAAAAGCCGGACTGACCGGATATGCCCAGGTCTATGGAAAATATAATACAGTTCCATATGACAAGTTAAAGTTTGATATCACATATATAGAAAACTATTCGTTATGGCTCGATATAAAAATTATGCTGCTGACTTTTAAGATCCTTTTTGTAAAAGAAAATACGGAAGGTGTGGATGAGGAGCAGAAGACAGCGTTAAAATAGGAGAGAAACCGGATATGGGATTTTCAGTATTGATGTCTGTGTATGCGAAGGAGAAACCGGCTTATCTAAAGGAAGCAGTAGAGAGTGTTTTTACTCAGAGCCTGCTTCCGGATGAAGTCCTGATCATGGAAGACGGACCGCTGACAGAGGAGCTGGATGAGGTGATGGATGCATTGAAAGCAGCGCATCCACAGATTGTGACCTGGAAGTTTGCAGAAAATGTAAAACTTGGCAAGGCACTGGCAAAAGGGGTAGAACTGTGTTCGAACGACTTGATTGCCCGCATGGATACCGATGATATTGTGGCGGAGGACAGGTTCCGTCTGCAATATGACTACATGACTACTCATAAGGAAATATCAGTCTGCGGTGGTTGGTTACAGGAATTTAATGACGAAGGCACCTATTCAAAGGTGAAAAAAATGCCACAGACGGAGGCGGGGATCAGGCAGTATGCCAGATATCGGAATCCATTTAATCATATGACAGTAATGTTCCGGCGTTCTGCGGTACTTGCAGTAGGAAATTACAAACACTTTCCGCTGTTAGAGGATTATGAACTGTGGAGCAGGATGCTGGCAGCAGACAGCGGTTTTTATAACATCCCGCAGGTGCTTGCATATATGCGGACAAACGAGGACATGTATGGAAGACGTGGAGGTTTTTCCTATTTTTTACAGTATGAGAAGTTGAGAAAAGAACAGAAGCAGCTTGGGTTGCTGAAGGGATTTTCTTATCCGACAGCCCTTGTGCTGACAGCAGGCATGACACTTCAGCCGACATTTTTAAGAAAAAGAGCTTACCAGAAATGGCTGAGAAGTTGATGACAGAAGTGAAGATGACAGAGGAACAGGAAAACAATGTCAGACAATGTAAAGGTATTACAGGTATTAGATTTTATCAATTATAACAGTGGCGTCAGCGCAGTTGTGACCAACTACTTCTTTCAAATGGATCCGCAGAAGGTACAGTGTGATTTCCTGCTGTATGAGATGCCGGAGGAAGCCTGGACGGCGCTGCTGACCGCAGCCGGTGCAAAAGTTTATGCGACCGGGAAACCGTCCGGAAGATCGATGGCGGAATATGAGAAAAATGTAAAAGATTTTTTCCGGCAGCATGCGAAAGATTATGATATCGTGCATGTCCACATTCCGAATGCTGCTTTTATTGTTTTAAGATATGCAAAAAAATATGGAATCAAAGTCCGGATCCTTCATTCCCACAACGCGAGGGGAGCCGATGGAGCGGTGAAGAAGATCCGCAATTATCTGTTAAACCAGTGGGGAATCCGCTATGCAAATCAATATTTTGCATGTTCTGTAAAAGCAGGAAGTTACCTGTTTGGAGAGAAACGAGGTGGACAGCTTGTGGTGCTTCCGAATGCGATCCGGTTGGAACGGTATGCATTTGATGAAAAGAAGCGAAAAGCAATCCGGGATTCCCTGGGAGTGAAAGAACATGAGCTGCTGCTCGGACACATCGGAAGATTTGCAGAACAGAAAAATCACGAGGGACTTTTGAAAATCTTTGCAGAGACCAGAACGCGTGGAATGGACACGAAGCTGGTTATGCTGGGAGATGGCGAACTCCGGGAGAAGACCGGGCAGCTGGCAGAAGAACTTGGAATAAAAGAACAGGTTCTATTTGCCGGAGTGGTTGACAATGTGCCGGACTATCTGAGCGCGATGGATATATTTCTGCTGCCGTCCCTGTATGAGGGGCTTCCGGTCGTGTGTGTGGAAGCACAGGCGGCAGGTCTGCCGTGCCTGATATCCAATCAGGTGACGAGAGAAATCGCACTGACAGATCAGGTCTGGTTTCTGGCAAACGGAGATCAGGTTAGCTGGTGTGACAGAATCAGAAAAATATCGGCAGAAGGACGCAGCCGGAACGCAGTAAAAGGATTGGAACAATATGATATTGTCCGACAGACACAGAACTTGGAGGAGAGATATTTACAGTATGCAGCAGGTACAGATCTTGATGTCAACGTATAACGGTGAAAAATATATACGGATGCAGTTAGACAGTATCCTTGGGCAGACTTATGAGAATCTTTGCCTTCTGATCCGGGATGATGGCTCCACAGATCAAACCGTATCTATCCTTGAGGAATACGCGAAGAGAGACAACCGGATCATATATTATAAAGGAAAAAACATCGGTGTGATCCAGAGCTTTCTGGAACTGTTGCGAAATAGCTCAGAGGAAGCCAGTTATTACGCTTTTGCCGATCAGGACGATGTCTGGCTGCCGGAGAAAATCGGGCGCGCGGTAGAGAAAATCGAAGCGGTGCAGGAACCGGCTCTCTATTGCAGCGAAACCTATCTGACGGATGAAGAATTGAACGTTCTGCATAAGGATGAGAAAATGGCAAGACCGTCCTTTGGGAATGCCCTGGTGCAGAATATCTGTACCGGATGCACGGCGGTGATCAATAAAAGCCTCCGGGATCTTGTAAAGGAGACATCCCCACAAAATATTGTCATGCATGACTGGTGGTTATATCTAAGTGCAGCCGCGTTTGGAAAGGTGTATTATGATAAGGAAGCCTATATCAAATACCGGCAGCATGGCAACAACAGATTCGGTGCCAAGACATCGAAATGGCAGGTGTGGAAATACCGGCTTGGGCAGCTTGGAAAGAAGCGTGGAGAACTGTTTGCGCAGTTAGAAGAGTTTGAGGACAGCTACCCGCAGCTGGATGAGAAGAAAAAAGAGATGACAGAACTTGTCCGAAGAGCACAGAAAGGGTTTGCAAACCGGGTGAAGCTGGTGTGTGACAGAGAGATATACCGGAATAAGAGGATGGATGATGCGGTGTATCGGGGGATTGTGTTGGTTGGGAAGTTGTAGAAGCGTGAAATAAAATTAGAAAAGATACAGAGGAACAGAATGGAATTAGTGTCGATCTTGGTAAGAACCTGTGCAAGACCGCAGATTTTACGGGAAGCATTGGAAAGTATCCGGAATCAGACGTATCCTTCAATTGAGGTGATCGTCGTGGAAGACGGAAAAAATACTGCACAAAATATGATTGAAACAGAGTTTCAGGACCTGAATTTGAAATATAAGTGTACCGGTGAGCGGAAAGGAAGAGTGGCGGCTGGAAATCTGGCAATGTCTATGGCATCTGGCAGTTACATGAATTTTTTGGATGATGATGACTATCTTCTGCCGGAACATGTGGAAACATTAATGCATGCGTTGGAAAAATCACAGAACAAAGCGGCATATGCGGTTGCCTATGAAAGCATTGTGGAGTATGATGAAAAGTGTGCAAAGTATAAAGAATATAAAAGATGGGTGAGATACAGACAACCGTTTAACAGAGTATATCTGACATTTAATAACTATATCCCAATTCAGAGCATCTTATTTTCCAGAACATTATATGAGAAATTGGGAGGATTTGATGAGCAGATGGATTTCCTGGAAGACTGGGAAATGTGGGTGCGATATTCTACGGAAACAGATTTTCTTTTTGTGAACCGGGAAACATCCGTATACCGTGTACCGAAAAAGAAAGTAAAAAGAGATACCGGTATGTATCAGGCATATCAGCAGACAGTAGAAAAGTTTAAAAAATATGAAAGACCACAAACCTATTATGAGATCAGCAAGGAGCTGGAGTACATTCTGGAGGAAGTAAAGACTCCGGGGTGGAAACGGAAATTGAAGAAGATCAGGGATCGGGTTTTATATAAAGATGGAGAACAGAAGTAAATGAAGGAAACATTAAAGAACAAAGTAAATGAAATCGTATTTATCTGGCAGTTTGCAATTGACGATTTCAAAGCAAAATATGCGGGCTCAGCACTGGGAACGGCATGGGCTTTTTTACAGCCAATTATTACGATGGTTTTATATTGGTTTGTATTCCAGATGGGATTTAAATCACAGCCGGTGGCTAATTTTCCTTTTATTTTGTGGCTTATGGCAGGGTTAGTTCCATGGTTTTTGATCAGCGAGGCTCTTCCGGGTGCAACAGCAAGCATGGTGGAATACTCTTATCTGGTAAAAAAAGTGATGTTTAATATTAATATTTTACCGCTTGCTAAAATTGTCTCTGTTATGCTGGTACAGTTTGTGTTGATTCTATTCGTAATGATATGCTATGCGATTGGAGGATATTTTCCAGATATTTACTATTTACAGCTGCCGATTTATCTTGTATATATGCTGATATTGGTTGCAGGTGTTTCTTATATTACAGCCACGCTGTATGTATTTTTTAAGGACACAGTACAGATTGTGGCAATTGTACTTCAGATAGTATTCTGGCTGACACCTATCGTATGGGATTTTGCAGTAATGCCGGAGTTTGTACAGAAAATATTAAAATTCAATCCTATTTATTATATTGTAAATGGATATCGGAATATTTTTGTATACAAAAATGGAATGGGGCAGGGAATCGGCATGCAGATTTATTACTGGCTGTTCGCACTTGTCCTTTTGTGGGTAGGATTGAAATTATTTGGAAAATGTAAAGATCATTTTGCAGATGTACTTTAGAGGTAATTATGGAAAATAAATATGCAATTCAGATAGAAAATGTGACAAAAAAATATAACCTGTATGCAAATCCGCAAGATCGATTCCGGGAGGCAGTAGGACTTGGCGGTAAGAAGTCCCTGCACAGTGATTTCTATGCATTAAACGGTGTAAGCTTCGATGTGAAAAAGGGAGAGACCGTTGGTATTGTAGGAACCAATGGATCTGGAAAATCTACACTTCTTAAAATCATAACAGGTGTTTTAAAGCCGACGAGCGGAAATGTAAAAGTAGAGGGAAGAATATCAGCACTGTTGGAATTGGGAGCGGGCTTTAATCAGGAATATACGGGAATGGAAAATATCTATCTTAATGGTCGTATGATGGGATACAGCCGGAAAGAGATGGAAAAGAGAGTGCCGGATATTGTGGAGTTCGCGGAGATCGGAGAATTTATCAATCAGCCGGTCAAGACATATTCCAGTGGTATGTTTGCGAGACTTGCATTTGCAGTGGCAATCAATGTGGAACCGGATATTCTGATCGTAGACGAAGCACTCAGCGTAGGAGATTTGTTTTTCCAGAATAAATGTTTCCGGAAATTTGATGAACTGAAAGAAAAAAATGTGACAATATTATTCGTTTCCCATGATATATCGAGTGTCAGACAGATGTGCTCAAGAGTGCTCTGGATTGAAAAAGGAAATCAGCAGATTTTTGATGAAAGTGATAAAGTCTGTGATATGTATATGGATATGAAGCGGAAAGGGATGAATGAACTTCTGGATGAAGAAACGGAAGAAATTGATAATATTCCGGTATCTCTTGCAGAGGGAAAGAAAGTCTATCCGGCTATTCGAACAGAAAGTACAGATTTGAAGTCAGACAAGTTTGAAATTAAATCATGCTTTTTCACAGATGAAAAAGAGAAATATACAACACATTTGAGAGTGGATGAAGAATACAAGCTGCATGTTGTTATTGATTTTCACGTGGATATGCACAATCTGATTGTTGGATTTGTATTGGAAAATAATAAGGGACTTCCTTTATTCGATCTTAATAATTATATCAATCAACAGCAGGGAATTACCGGAAAAGCGGGAAAGCTGACAGAAGTAATCTATAATTTTAAGCTGCCACGTCTTATGAAGGGAACGTATATTCTTGGAACAGCGGTGGCTGAGGGGACACAGGAGAAACATGAGATGCATACATGGCTCCATGGAGTAAGTGATATTGAGATCATTAATCCGGGGTTTAATTCGTCTTACATTGAAATCCCGGCAGAAATTACAGTGGAACAGGTAGAGCGTGAGCAGGTAGAGTGGAGTTAGAATATGGGAAATTATGATTTTACGTTGGATTTGGACAGTATCAATACAATGTCAGTGATTAATCAGTGGATTATGCCGGAAACAGAGGTTTTAGAATTTGGACCGGCAAATGGCAGGTTGACGCGCTATCTTTCACAGGAAAAGAAATGCAGAATGTCAATTGTGGAGATTGATGAAGAATCCGGAACGGAAGCGGCACAATACGCAGTTGAAAGTTATCTGGGCCCGGAAAAAGGTAATATTGAAAAATATTATTGGAAAGATACGGACAGAAGATTTGACTATATTCTTTTTACCGATGTTCTGGAGCATTTGTCAGATCCGCAGAAAGTAATTGAGGCATGTAAAGAGATTCTGAAACCGGATGGGAGAATTCTTGTTTCCGTTCCGAATGTAACACATAATTCTATTCTTATAGATATGATAAATGATAAATTTGAATATGATAAGGTTGGACTTTTGGATCATTCACATATTCACTTTTTCTCACATAAATCATTTGTCGATATGATGAAGCGTGCAAATGTTTTTATCACAGAGATGGTTCCTATTTACAGCAGAGTCGGAGAAAATGAAATAAAAAATAATTATCACGATGTACCGGTTGAGATAGAAAAGTTTTTGAGAAAGCGGGCTGAGGGAAGCGTTTACCAGTATGTATACAATCTGGCTTTAGATGAAAAAAAACAAGTAGAGATACCAGTTCAGATTTTTGAGTTAGACGAGTACGAGGAACTTGAGGCACAGTGTTTCTACAGAAATGAGACGGAAGAATACAGTGCGGGAAAAAGAGTGAGAAAATGTTTCAAAGAGAATGAGCCGGTGGATTGGGTTATTTCAACAGAAATGCTGGCAGAGGAGCAGATTGTCAGATTGGATCCAATGGAATACACAGGAATCATTCAGATGGAGAAAGCAGTATTTGAAACAGAAGATGGAGAGCAGGATCTTGTGAAATTGCAGAGCAATGCAATAGAAGATGACCAGAAACTGCTCATATTTGATACATCGGATCCATGGATTGAATATCAGTTGCCGGAAAAGTGCAAAGAGGGTAAAATTCACTTTAAATTCCGTATACTGGATTATGGAAGAAATGCGAAGTGGTATGAAAAATTCGTTTTTATTATGGATGAACTGGGGATTCAGATGAAAGCGAAAGATGGAAAGAGTTTAAGAGAAGATCCTGTAAAAGAGATGGAAGCAGTGATTGAGGAGCAAAAGGTATATATTGCACACCTGGAGCATGATATACAGGATCAGAAAGAATATGTGGATCATTTAGAGCGGGATATTGCAGAATTGAAAGCTCATATTGAGCATAAAAAGCGATGGATATAGAAAGAGGAAAACGAAGTGGATATTATATATGTTTCATATAATTCTGAAAAATGGATAGAGAAATGTTTTGATTCTGTGTTGAAATCAAATTTTGATCTTAAGACGGTATCAATTGTTGTAGTAGACAATCATTCAACAGACCATTCTGTTGAAAAACTGAAAGATGCAAAGAAAAAATGTGAAAAAAAACTTAGAAGCTTTGAAATCGTAGAAGCAGACAGTAACCTTGGATTTGGAAAAGCGAATAATCTGGGAGTATCCAAGGGATCAGATGAAATTGTGTGCTTCTTCAATATTGATACAGAAGTATATCCAGATACACTAAAAAATCTGGATGAAGACATCAGAAAGTCGGAGAATGAGTTCGCTTTGTGGGAATTAAGACAGTTCCCATATGAGCATCCAAAACTGTATGATGCATTGACACATGAAACGTCCTGGAGCAGTGGGGCTGCTTTTGCAATGCGCCGTGAGATATTTGAGAAAGTACATGGATTTGATGAAGCTATTTTTATGTATGCAGAAGATGTGGACTTAAGCTGGCGTGTTCGAAGCTTTGGATACAAATTGAAATATGTTCCGAAAGCAACTATCACACACTATGCTTATGCAAAGGCAGGAGAAGTAAAACCAAATCAGTATGTAAACAGTATTATCAACAATCTGTTACTTCGATATCGGTTTGGTGGCTGGGGCGCTATTCTGAAAGGTTACGAACTTTTTGCCAGAGCTTACTTGAAAGGACAGCCATTTGAAGGTTCCAGAAAATTGTTAAGAAAACGCTTCTGGAAACATTTTACACAGATACCACATTTCCTGAATCGTAGCTATTGCGGAGATAAGAGAAAAGAAGTGGCATTATTCCTTGGGTTTGATTATGCACCAATCCGGGATGGAGCGTTTTATGTAAATGAGTTTCCAAAGGAATATCCACTGGTATCTATTATTGTCAGAACATGTGGAAGACCGGCTGTTCTTCGGGAAACTCTCATTTCTCTGAGAGAACAGACTTATCCGAATATTGAAGTTGTTGTAGTAGAAGATGGAAAAAATACAGCGGGTGAAATGATCGAAAAAGAATTTTCTGATATGAATATTCTGTATTACGCGACTGGAGTGAATCAAGGAAGATCAAAAGCCGGAAATAAAGCGATGGAGCTGGCACATGGAGAATATCTGAATTTCCTGGATGACGATGATCTCTTCTATGCAGACCATGTGGAAGTGCTTGTAAAAACATTGGAAAATTCCAAGAATAAGGCGGCATATGCCTTTGGTTTTGAAACACCAATTGAAATAAAGAGTAAAGACCCATATATATATGAAATCTCCGATTATCGTGGAGTTCATAAAACGAAATTTGATAAGATTGAATTGTGCTATCATAACTATATTCCAATTCAGTGTATTATGTTTGAAAAGGAACTGTTTGAAAAATATGGTGGACAGGATGAGACGTTGGACGCACTGGAAGACTGGGATATGTGGGTGAGATATTCGCTGCATACAGATTTTGACTGTGTGGATAAGACTACATCTATTTACAGGGTGCCGAAAGTTCAGACGATTAATGCGAAGAGACAGAAGGAATTGGATGAGGCACTGGTTGTTGTGAGAGAGAAGCATAAGGGATATATGCAGACGATTAATGTGTATGATGTGGCTATGATGTATCAGAGGTCGCATGGATTATAAGATAGTATAGCGGAAAGAGAAAAGAGATGGAACAATGGATAAGTGGTCCAAGAATAAGCAGGGAGAATAATTATGGTATTCTAAGAGTAATATGTGCAACTGCTGTTATTTATGGACATATGCATATTTTGATGGGAGAGGCTCCGCCTGTTCTATTTGGTAATGGGGTACATGCGTTAGGATTTAAGCTATTAATGATTTTGAGTGGCTATATGATTACACAAAGTTGTATTTATGAAAAAATATGGTGGAAATATTTTGTGAAACGCATCATACGTATTTTGCCTGCTTTGATATGTAGTACAATAGTAACAATCGTGATAGGAGCATTTTGCACGCCGGTTGATTTCAAAACTTATTGGACGGGGACTAATACGAAAGCATATTTATTAAATATATTGCTAAATCCCCGATTTGTTTTAACAGATACATTTATTGAAAATCCTTATTATGCAGTGAACGGCTCGATATGGGCTTTGCCGATAGAGTTTTCTTTATATATTGTTATTTTTATTGTTTTGAAACTTCTTTGCAAATGCAAATATAAAAAGTGGATCTTAGCAGGAATAACAGTTGCTTTATCATTTTATCAGATGGCGCGTGTTTTATTTTTCCCGAATGCAATATATGTTGTATGGGGAACAGATTGGGTAAATGCAATATCTTTATATCCGTTTTTCTTCATGGGAGCATTGTATGCAGTTACGGATGTTAAAAAGTACTGCAATTTGCAGGTGGCATTCATTCTTTTATTTGTAATAAGTGGAATTAGCTGGAAAAACAGTTGGTCGTATGAGATGATGATAATTTATGCCTTACCATATATTATTATATCATTTGGAGAATGCATGAAACCAATTTTTAAAAACTTTATGAAAAATACAGATGTGTCATATGGAATGTACTTATATGGATTCGTAGTACAGCAGATTTTTATATATGTGTTGATTACAAAGCAAAATTTGCATGTGACGGCAAATGAAATATTTGTATTAGCATTCATAGTGAGCTTAATAATAGGAATTATATCATGGAAATTTGTAGAAAGACCGGCGATAGAACGGATTAAGAAAATTATGAAATAGAAATATTTGGTAAGTATATTAAGAAATTCTTAGTTTTTACGCAGAACGTTGAAGTTCGATGAAAGAGTGTTTATTATTTTAAAGTGATAAAAATAATTTGTTTGTTACATATAGCGTAAAATAAAGCACAGGAGAGGAGCGATATTTGTGAAAAAAAGAGTTCTGGCAGGAATACTTGCAATATTATTAACTGCAAGTGTTGTATTTGATCCTGTTCAACAAATGGTTGTTCAGGCTTCAGAAGTGAGCGAGGCAGAAACTGTCTTGGATGAAAATATCATTAAAGAGGAAACACAGGAGACAGAGAGTGCATCTGAACAAGTGGAAGAAACAGAAAAAGTAGAGGATTCCACGGAGATACTTGAAACAACTACGGAAGAGAGTGAAGTAACTGAAGTAGAAGAAACGAGCGAGACGGAAACTGAGGAAGAAACAGAAGGAGTTGAGGAGCAGTATTATATTCAGTATTTAATGATGAATTCTGATAAGGTATCTTTAAACGAAGCACAAAAGGTTGTAATTGGTTTAGACTGTAAAAAAGAAATTTCAGATGCAGTCTTGAAGTATCATAATGTTGAAAATGGAACAGAGTACACACAGAAATTTACTGATAATGCAGATGGAGCTCTTTTGTTTGAATTAACATTTCAGAACGAAGAGCAAAAAGGATTGTATCAGTTAGATGAACTGACTTATAAAATCGGAGAGCAGACATATACGGAATTATTTGCAGAGGCTGGGATTGAAGCAAGTTTTGGTGTGGAAACAGATGTAGAGACAGATCCAGATGCATATGTGGAAAATGATACAGATGAGAATACAGATCCGGATATTGATGTTGTAAGAATAGATGAAGAAGGAAATGTAATATCAGAAGATAGCATCAGTGAGGCAATTCAGAATGTCAGTGAGACTGCTTCGACAGCATACAGTATCCAGACCGTAGATATAAGAACACGGAAAGATATTGTTGTAGTGTTGGATCCAGGACATGATGATACACATAAAGGTGCTTCAGCAAATGGATTAAGAGAAGAAGAAATTAATCTAAAAATTGCATCTTATTGTAAAGCAGAACTGGAAAATTACAGTGGAATAAAGGTTTATATGACAAGAACATCTGGAAGTTGTCCGCATCCTGGAACAACATCCGGAGTAGATAATGAGGAAAGAGTAAAATATGCAGCAAGTATAGGTGCTGATATTTACGTAAGCATACATAATAATTCGTCGACAAGCTCATCTGCACATGGAGCTATGGTATTCTATCCAAACAGTAATTATAACCCGTCCGTTGGATATACCGGAAAACAGTTGGCACAGGTAATTGAAAATCATCTTGTTGCATTGGGATTAGCTAATCGAGGAATAACAATCAGAGATGCGCAGGATGATAAATATCCAGATGGATCGAAGGCAGATTACTACGGTGTAATTCGAAATGCAAAATTAGCAGGTATTCCAGCTATTATAGTTGAACATGCCTTTTTGACTAATACAGGGGATGCAAATGATTTCCTAAAACAGGAAGGAAAGCTGAAGCAGATGGGAATTGCAGATGCTCAGGCAATTGTAGAATATTACAACCTTGGTAAGTCTGTTAATATTACTTCTGATGGAGTAAAAGTTGCCAATGTAAATAATGATGCCGGAACGGCATTATTGAGTGCATGGAATGTACAACCAACCGATAAAGTAAAAAAAGTATCGTTTGCAGTCTGGAGTAAATCAGACCAGAGTGATTTGAAATGGTATGATGTAAATAATACAGGGTCTACATATGCTGTAGAAATGAACATCAAGAACCATAAATACAATACTGGCACCTATTATGTGGATGCATATGCTGAAGATATCTATGGAGATTCACATTACTTGGGCAGCCAGACAGTAACTTTTAAGATGAATGTACCAAAGGCAACTGTTACAGCAAGCGCAAATGCCACAGAAACACAGTATACAATTAATGCAAGCGGAGTGTCTGTGACAGGCGGAATCAGCCAGGTAAAAGTTGCTGTTTGGAGCAAAACGGATGGACAGGATGACCTGGTATGGTATCCAGCATCTAAAGTGTCAGAGGGCAATTACAGTGCAGTTGTATCCATTGTAAATCATAAAACAGCAGGTCTCTATTATGCAGATATTTATGTATACAATACGGCAGGACAGTCTGCATTAGCAGGAGAAACAACCTTTGATGTCAGTGATGTGACAGGTGGAGAGGTGAAAATTACAAATCAAAATGATGATAAAGGACAGTTTGATGTTGTAATTACAAATATCCAGGCGAAAGCTGGAGTGGGACAGGTACAAGTGCCGGTATGGAGTAAGAAAGATCAGTCAGATATTTACTGGTATACGGCAACTAAGTTATCAGAAAACAGCTATATTGTGCATGCGGATATCAAAAATCACAAATATAATTATGGAACTTACAATGCAGATGTTTATGTGACGACAACTACTGGAATAAAGAAGTATATCGGAGGACAGAATGTCGCAGTAAAAATGCCAAAATCAGCGATTTCCGTTACTGGGAATTCGGATGAATCGCAATATATTATTACAGCAAAAAATGTAAGTGCATTGGATGTAAAAGAGGTAAGTGCAGCTGTCTGGAGTCAGAAGGGCGGTCAGGATGATTTGAAATGGTATTCAGCTAAGAATACAGCAGATGGAATCTGGGATATCAGCATAGACATTAAAAATCATAAGACAGCAGGACTTTATTATGCAGATTTGTATACAGTGAATACTTCCGGAGAAAAGAATTATCTTGGTGGAACGACATTTTCTGTAAGTGAGATGACAGCAAAAAAAGTTACAGTGTCTAATCTGGATAATGGAAAAGGACAGTTTGATGTAGTTATCAGTGGCATTCAGGCGAAAGCGACAGTAAAACAGATTAAGGTTCCGGTTTGGAGCCAGAAAGATCAATCGGATTTATATTGGT
The DNA here is from genome assembly GCA_934320555.1 of uncultured Roseburia sp. GTDB lineage: Bacteria > Bacillota > Clostridia > Lachnospirales > Lachnospiraceae > Roseburia. The sequence continues at coordinate 7,001 of CAKRFH010000031.1, read as the reverse complement.
ATACAGCAACGAAAACGTCAAATGATACATATACTGCGCATGTGAATATTGCAAATCATAAATATAATTATGGCACCTATTATACAGATGTGTATGGAGTGACAGCTACAGAGATTCAAAGTTATCTTGGTGGGACAACAGTTGAAGTAAAGATACCACAGGCAAGTGTAAATACAGTGTCCAATAAGGTTGGAGACAGTTATGCGGTTACAATAAATAATGCGGGACTTGCAGGTGGAATTAAAGCGATGAAGGTCGCAGTGTGGAGTGAACCGGGTGGACAGGACGATCTGGTTTGGTATACAGCGGCAGAGAATGGAAATGGTGTATGGAAGACTAATATATCTATTCCAAAACACAAGACAGCAGGACTTTATTATGCACATGTGTACGCAACGAACAGTGCAGGACAGTCAGTTTTTATGTGTGCAACATCTTTTGAAGTAAGTGGAATAACAGCAAAGTCAGTTGCAGTTGCGAATAAGAATGATGATGCGGGACAATTTGATGTTACTGTGAATGGAATCACAGCAGAATCGGGAGTAGATTCCATAAAAATAGCTGTTTGGAGCAAAGATGATCAATCAGATTTATATTGGTACACAGCAACAAAACAGTCGGATAGTATATATAGCACGAAAGTGTCTTTGGCAAACCATAAATATAATTATGGAAAATATTTTGCAGATGCGTATGGCTATGCTAAAAATGGAGTAAGTCAGTATCTTGGAAGTACAAGTGTAGAAGTAAAACGTCCAAAAGTTCAAATTACAGCAAAGGGAAATGCGAATGACACATGGTATGCAATTACAGCATCGAATGTTGGTATTGCTGGAAGTGTAAAAGCAGTTCGTGCGGCAGTTTGGAGTCAGAAAGGTGGACAGGATGATCTGGTTTGGTATGATTTGAGTGAAAATGCAGATAGTTCATGGGCAACAAGCTTTCAAATTGCAAGGCATAAGACAGATGGTTTATATTATGTTGACACCTATGCAACAACGGTAGATGGATCATCTTTATATCTAGGAGGAACGACTTTTACTGTTTCAACTCCGAAAATAAATCAGGTTAGTCTTAACAACTATGATGAAGCAAATGGGACTTTTGGAGTGAAATATTCTGGTATTTATGCACCGGCAGGGGTGAATAATATACAGGTTGCAGTATGGTCTACAGCAAGCCAGAGCAATTTGAAGTGGTATACTGCTTCAAAAAATTCAGATGGAACCTATCAAATTGATGTAGATATCAGAAATCATCAGAGTGTCAATGGAACCTATTATGCAGATGCATACTTAACGGATAATAATGGAATCAAAGTATATGGTGGTGGAATAACCTGCCAGATGAATCAGGTAATCAATAATGGAACATTGCATTCTATTATGGGACCAACGACAACGATTGTACAACAGATGGTGAACTATTATAATGCACGAGCAACGTATCCAGCCTATTATGCGACCGTTAATTCAGAAGCACCAACGATAGAAGCGTTTTGCCGAATCTATGTCGAGGAATGTAAGGCGGAAGGTGTTCGTGCTGAAGTAGCGTTTTGCCAGGCAATGAAAGAAACTGGATATTTACGTTATGGTGGAAATGTTAAAATCGAACAGTTCAATTTTGCAGGAATAGGAAGCACAGGCGCAGGAGTAGCAGGGGCAAGTTACCCGGATGTACGTACAGGGATACGTGCACAGGTTCAGCATTTAAAAGCCTATGCAAGTACAAATTCTTTGAATAACGCGTGTGTAGACAACCGTTTCTCGTATGTGAGCCGTGGCTCAGCACCATATGTGGAATGGTTAGGGCAGAAAGAAAATCCATACGGAAAAGGTTGGGCTACAGCTACGAATTATGGATATGATATTGTAAATATGATGAATGTTTTGAAAACGTATTAAAGTGGAAACTGCTGAATCAATTGATGATTCAGCAGTTTTTCGGTGTACACAACTTTAAATAATATATGACATTTGTAAAAAAAAGTGGACGGATAAGCTTTATATTTATTGACTTGTGAATGGTAAAAGCTTATAGTTAATTGTAAGAACGATGGGAAGAGCAATGCCAGAGAGATTCCCGTAGGACAAATAAAAAAGGACAAACTGGCAAAAGAAAAATATTGTGGGAGGTATGAGATGAAAAGAAAAATTATGAAGGTGTTGGGGGTAGCATTGACAGTTACAATGATTGTGTGTTCAACGGATTTGGCTGTTTATGCGGAAGACGTGCAGGAGGAAGAATCAACGGAGTTAGTGGAGGTTACGGAAGAAGCAGAGCAAGATGGTAGTATTAGAGATTCTGCAACAGAAAAAATTATTGACTATACACAAGAACAAAGTGCTGATTCCATGGCAGTTGCTTTACAGACAGAAGTTAAGAATGGCTTGGTTAATGAAGGAAATGTATTTAAATATTATGAAAATAATGTTTGGATCAGAAATAAATATGGTTTTGTTGAGTATAACGATAATACATTTTTAGTTGCTAATGGTGTACTTGCAAAAGTGAATGGTTTGGTAAATGATCCGAATGGTACGAAGTATGATTGGTATTTTTGCGCAGAGGGTAGAGTTGTAAAACAGCATTCAGGTTTTTGTTTATACGATGGAAAATGGTTTTTAGTTAAGAATGGAAAACTTGAAAATGATGCTACAGGTTTTTATGAATATGATGGCGGATTATTCTATATGGCTGAAGGAAGATTATTAAAAGAAGCTAATGGATTGATGCAGGATCCAAGAACAAAAGCATGGTATTTCTGTGCGAATGGGCAGGCACAGACGTCATATACGGGACTTGCATTATATAATGGGACTTGGTTTTATGTGGAAGAGGGGTATTTTGATCCGACATATTGGGGATTTATAGAATATAATGGGAGAGTGTATGAGATAGATAATGGGACTATGGTTGCTGATTATGGTGAAGGAAATGTAACAGAGAAGGAACCTAATTCATCAAAGACAACATCTACTAGATTGGCACTTAATACTTACTGTGATGGCGAATTAGGGTCATATTACAAATACAGGAGAGATGGTGCCGATGTTGATTGGTACAGTGTCGATTTAGTTCAGGGGCAAAGATATATGATTCATGTTGGACAGTGGAACGAAGATTTTGCTGCTACGACTGCAATAGTTGATTTGTATACTCCTAGTAATGAAATTGATAGTTTGGGATATTATTTGGAAATGTATGGTCAGGATTATTTATATTATACGGCACCAGAAACGGGCACTTATTATTTTAGACTTTGGAATTATTTGGATAGTTCTTCATATGAAGAACATTATTATTGGTTAGCAGTTTATGACGAAAGCCACTCATGGTAAGTTAGGTAATATAATTAAAACGTGTTTTTAGAAAGTATAGTGAATGCTCCGTAGCTGGCATTTTTAATGAATTCAAAAGTGTTGAAGTTTGTTAGAGAATGCTGGTTATGGAGCATTTGCGATTGTATTATAATTGAAACAACAGATTAAAAATGTTATACTTTATCCTGAAGTTGATAGAAAATTTTAAATAAAGAATATGTATTATAGAGAAAGTAAATTGAGGTAACAGTTTGAAAAAAAAGAAAACTGCAGCTAGAATAGGTATTTTTTTCATTATTTCTGGGGGATTATTTCTAATATGTAATTATTTCTATAAACCAGCGTGGAAAGAGTGGAATAATTATGATACAGTACATGGATTTTACGAAGAACCGGAGAATACGATAGAAACATTATTTTTAGGCGCAAGTGTGACAGTAAATGGAATTATACCGATAGAGTTATACAAGGAATACGGAATATGTGCTTATAATCTGGGGACAGAGCAGCAACCGTTAATGACATCTTACTATTGGCTTTTAGAAACAGAACGTTTACATAAAGAGACATTAGATACGGTTGTGTTAGATGCATCTATGTTGCGAAGAACACCAATAGATGAGGTGTATCAAAAATCATTGGATGGAATGAGATTATCGAAGGTTAATCTGCAGGCGCTGATGGACTATACAGAGAATATAAATGACGTAATTACATATCTGTTTCCGGCATTAGAATATCATTCACGGTGGAGCAGTATTGACGTATCAGATTATGAGAAGAAGGATTACTCAGTAAACAGATCGTCAAGAGGATACAATTTTGTATTGGGAAGACTATTGGATAAATATCAATATGATGAAATTGAAGTCCCAGAATATTTTGCTGATGGCGATATAGAAGCAGCAGAATTGGATCAAGAGTCATTATATTATTTGAAGAAAATCATTGAGTATAGTGAAGAAAATCATTTGAAATTAGTGATTATGAAAACGCCAGGTTTGGATGCATGGAGTACATCAAATCACAATGCGGTAAAGAACATAGCGAAAACATATGATCTGGATTTTATAGATTTTAATTATGAGCCATATATAAGTAAAATTAAATATAATGAAGCAACAGACAGCTTGGATGGAGGACACTTAAACTATTATGGTGCCAAAAAAGTGACAAATTGGATCGGAAAATATCTTATAGAAGAATGTAATAATAAAGATATTCGAGATGATGAAAAATATTCATATATGCAAGATGAAACTGTTGAATATGATAAGTATGTTACGGAAATAGTTGAATTGCAGGAAATGAAAGATGTTACCGAATATTTGGGAAAGGCATCAGAAAAAGAAGAAAATGTTATATTTATTACGGTAAAAGATGATGCATCCAATGCTCTTACAGAGGTACAGCGTAAAGCATTGAAGAAGATTAATCTAGTAGATTTATCTTCCATAGGAAGCAGAGCTTCTTATATTGGAATCATTGATGGAGGAAAAGTTGTATATGAAGAAATAAAACAAGGAGAGGTGCAAGGCGTTGAATCTAAAATAGAAAATGATCTGGAAAAGTTAGATATTACGAAAATAAAAGCAGAGAAAAAAGAAGAAAAAGAGTCAGATCTGGAAATGACGTACTTGTATAAATTTGATAAGAATAAGCTTGCAGAAATTTCGAGTGGAGGAATGTACGCCGGAAATCAATCATCTTGTCTAATAAATGGAGAAGAGTATTCTAACAATGAGCGGGGAATGAATATTGTCATTTATAGTAAAAAAGATAAAAAGGTGATAGATAGCCGTACCTTTGATACCTGTGGTAGCAGCATAGAATTAAGCCGAAATTTGGAGGAAGAGTTGAAAGTTGCTCTGGAAGCAGGAGTACCTTTTGAAAGCTTGCAGGAAGAATTGCAGCAATTATATTTATATAATGAAAACTCCAAGAAGTAATAGTATAGATGAAAAATCAAGTTTGCATATGGTAAGGATAAAAATTAAATGTTGAGGAGGAAATGAGAATGAATAAGATAATTAAAAAGTGGATTGGCTATGTAATAGTATTAGCAGTTTTTATGGGAATTTGTCTACAGGAGACAGAAGTAAGGGCAGAATATAACGTTGAGTATTCTGGAAATTTGGTATATGAAAATGATAGATGGTATTATTATGAAGATGGACAACGTGTTCCGGATAAGCAGGGAATTGTATATTATAATGGAGGGGAATTTCTTGTAGTAAATGGGATGGTTGTCACAAATTCTGGATTGGTATTTTATAAGGGAAATTGGTATTTTCTCTATAAAGGGCAGCTTCAGAATCAGTATACGGGATTAGTACAATATGATGGTGAATGGTTCTATATAGATGAAGGAATATTAGATTCCAGCTGTAATGGCATATTGTGGTATAATGGTGGAGAATTTTTGGTTTCAGAAGGCAGAATCCGTTATGATTATTCCGGATTATTTCAAGATAAAAATGGAGAATGGTATTTCCTGTCTAATGGACAAGTACAGAACCAATACTCTGGTCTTGCCCAGTATGATGGAGAATGGTTTTACATCACAGAAGGTATGCTAAATAAGAATTATATTGGGTACGTGAAATATGATGGAAGTGTATTTTACGTGCAATATGGTCAAATGGTGCAAAACGAGCAGGCAATGCTTATATATTATAAAGCAGAATCAAATAAGAATGCTTATAGTCAAGATTTACAGGAAGTAACAAGATATGTGAATCAGTATAGAGCAGAGGTCGGGAGAAAAGCAGTTGTGTTAGATGATGATTTATGTATTGCAGCATGTATAAGGGCTCAGGAGATGGCAGACAATGACACACTCAGCCATACAAGACCAAACGGATCTTCGTGTTTTACGATTATGAATGAAATGGCAATACAGTATTCTGCTGCAGGAGAAAATATAGCGTATGGATATGAGTCTGCTGCAAAAGTAAGTAAAGGTTGGTATAATTCAGAGGGACATTATAGAAATATGGTTAATGCTAATTTTGGTAAAATTGGAGTAGGCGAAGCAGTGAATAAAAATGGCAGAAAGTATTGGGTGCAGCTATTTACAGATTGATGGAGAATAGAACATAATCTAAGATCTTTGGTTTAATGACCACATTGTGGTCTGACTCCGCTTTGACCAGAGCGGTTGGAATGAATCCGAACACATGAACATAGACTCAATCAGGCAAAGAAAGGGAAACAGATGGAACGTTTTCAGAAAAGAAAAATAATCACTCGATTTTTAATAGGTATTGTAGGCGTGATTTCTGTTATATGGATAATTTTTGTTTGGAATGATACTCATATATCTCAGATAAACATTTCAGAATATGCAATTTATGAGGCAGGTTCAGATGGTTATGAGATGTATATAGATAATGTATCTTGTAGTAAGGATGATTTTTTAATTACAAAAGATTATATTTCTATTGGTGGCTGGATAGTAAATAAAAATGAATCAATGGATCAAGTGACAATAGATGTGATATTGATAAATACAGGAACGGGTATTGCATATGTCATACCAACAACTGTACAAGTGGTCCTGTGTCAAGATTTAGCACAAAATAAAATGAGAAGTTCTGCCAGCTAAGCTGCCGGCAGAGAACATACCCTCTCATACAGTTTTTCAAAGTTGTTAGGAGACATATAGTCGCAGTGACT
>CAKRFH010000030.1:0-26838 GCA_934320555.1 uncultured Roseburia sp. | reverse complement strand
CTTTCCATATGATCTTATTTTTCATTCTGTTCATACCATCCTCTCTGCGTCTGATACATCTGCGCATAGATACCGGAGAAAGCAAGCAGTGATTCGTGCGTTCCACATTCACAGACTTTTCCGTCCTTTAACACAAGGATCTCATTTGCAATCTTAGCCGCACCCAGGCGGTGTGTGACAAGAAGCGTAAACTGATTCTTCATCACGCTCTGAAAAATGCGGTAAAGCTCTGCTTCCCTGATCGGGTCAATTGCTGCCGTTGGTTCATCAAGCACATAAATGCTGCTGTTTTCCAGCATTGCACGCGCAATTGCAATGAGCTGCCACTGTCCGCCTGACAATTCCGTTCCATTTTCTTCGATTCTTCCAAGCAGGACGTTCTCCTCTTTTCCGTTAAACCAATCTACTCCCAGCTTTTCAAAAACATCCGCAATCTTTTCCCGGTTCTGTGTCTTCAGATACTCTTCTAACTGCACCTCATAGTGTGTGATTTCCTGCGGTACATATGCAAAGCAATTCCGAAGTTCCTCTTTTTTCAGCTTTCTGATATCGGTTCCATCGATCCGGATTTCCCCTTCATAATTATCATAAAAGCCCATAAGAAGCTTTAACAGGGTGCTTTTCCCTGCACCATTTTCTCCAACAATCGCATATTCTTTCCCACCTTCAAACTCATAGGAAAGGTTGTCGAAAATCTTTCTGTCACTTCCGGGATAGCAAAAACTGACATTTCTCAATGTAATCCTGTTTATTTTTTTGCTCTCCATGCTCTGCCCGCCACTGTCTTCTTCCTCCAGTGCGGTAAATCTTTCAAAATCCTTTGCATACATCCGCCCCTTCTCATAATCACTCATTTTTCCTGCAAACTTTCCGGAAATCTGATCGATAAAATGAAGAAAGCTCTTCTGTATGGAAATAAAAAAGCCGACCGTCATCGTCTCTTTCCATACAAGAAGCAATAACAAAAATGCTTCCATTCCAATCACAACCGTTGCAAATATGTTGATGCTCTCCGTTGCCGCAAAAATTTTCAGGTTCGCTTTCCGCTCGATCTCCACAGCCTCGCCAAACTTTTTTGCCCAACGCCTGTTAAAATAATCGCTGTAACCAAAGAGCGTGCGTTCTTCCACATATTTCCGGTCTGTCAACACGCTCTGATAATAATCGGCTCTCCGGAACAGCTCCTCAGACTCCTCATAGGCTTCATAGCTGTGTCTGCCATTTCGCACGGAATAAAGGATATATGGAAAAAGAACCACTAACAAAACAAGGGCAATCCATATATTCTGCACTGCGACAAGCGCAAAGATCCCGACAATTTCCAACAGAATGGCAAGCAGAGAAATACTGTTTTCAAAATAATCGCAAAATTTTTCAGCCGTATCGGTTCCGATTCTCTGGAACAGCTCCTGATTTTCTGTCTGTTCTAATGTAAGGTACGAAAGTCTCTTCTTTTTTTCAAATAAAAAAGACGAAATTTCTGTCTCTGCCACGCGCTTTAGCTTTGTCCAGAAAATTCCCTCTACATATATGAGTGCACTCTTAAAGAGATAAAACGCTGCCAACATCAGAACTCCTTGAAGCAACGGTTTGCTGCTTCCTGTGATTCTGTCTGCGATATTGTCAATAAGATGTGCGATAATGATTGTTTCCACACAAAAAAGCAGTGTTGTTAATGTTTTTAGAAGCAACACTGCTAAGGTATTCTTTTTGTCTATTTTTAAAAAATAATTTATATAATACATGATAATTTTTCTTTTCCTTTTTCTCCTCTTTTAAGTATAAATTAGTATGTTGATAATATCAACATACTAATTTATGCCTTTGCTTCATAGTTTAATTGTTTGTTTTTCCTCTGCAAGGAGGACAGCCAGGTACTATTCATTATATAGACTCCTCCTAAATTCGTAATAGGAGTAACCAGAAACCCAAAAATTTCCATTTATGTATATCTATCTTTATCGTACCCAAAACATATCACTTGTCACATGTAGTTTGATATTCTATAATAGTATAAAATATTAAACTACATATGACAAGTAATATATTCCCGGTTATAAACTTGATTCCATATTTTATATCGGTATAAGAAGAAACACAGGGTCAGGTACGGTATAAATTTTCTTATACCGTACCTGACCCTGTCTAATCGACATCTTTCCATTCTTTTATCACCAGATAGCCAATTTCATAATTGTTTTTACTGCATTCACAATTCTGGAAGTCAGATATGCTTTTGCAATTTTTTTCTTAGAATACGCCCATACTGGATCCGTTCTTGTCTGCTCTGTCAACAATTTTTCATACTCTGGCTCTTTTCTAATTGACGGATAATGTTCGACTTTCCACTGGCTGTAATGCAATCAATTCCCTTCTGTCTGCATAATTCTGAAAAAAAATCAAAGCCTGAATTAGAATCCTCCGTAATCACAAGCGCCGGATCAATCTCTTTTTCCTCTGATATTTCACCATATAAATGATATATCTCATTATATTTTTGTTTCGCATCATGAAATTTCCCCGACTTACGAAATCCATATATTTCATTCACACTGTATGGCAATGCCGGAAGTTTTTCCCTTGTAGCCAGCACAAAGTAATTATCTGAGTTCTGAACAATCCCTGCAAATTTTTTTGAAACAAGAAAACGATTTCCTTCATCAATAAAAATAATACTTCCCGTTATTTCTTCTATCTGCCTTTCCCAATCTTCGTTATCAATTGTTCTGCATGGGCAGTCACAGGAAACCCGCACACCGCTGTCTGCACCAAATCTTCTGTAATCACGTATCAGGTCAATTAATACTGTTTTTCCAGATCCACTGTCCCCTGTAAGAATTGTGATATTTCTTCGAATCACAAAATCATATTTTATTTTCTTTGATTCAACAATTACCCTATGCGAACCTTTCATAATGACTGCTCCTGTCCCATTTCATTCAAATATTTGCTGGCTATCGGAATGAGTTCTTTCATCGAGTGAACAATTTCTCCTCCATTCTGGATTTTAATTTCAAACGCTGTGTCTTTCCCAAAGCTCATCATATGTCTGAGATTAATTGTGACATCTTTTATCTTTCCTATTTCCAGGATCCATTTTGCACAATTGTCACCACATGTCGACGCATTAAAAATCTTACCCGGTTCATTCAAAATCAGTAACAGTGTCTTCACTCCGCCCGACAACCGTTCCGGCGGAATCTGTCCCAATACCGGACTGTTAATGCATTCACCACTCAGTACTTCTGAGTCATCTACATCCTGAATCATCCTTCTTGCCAGATCCGTTTCCAGCCATTCAGGTTCATAGCTGTTTTTAAAATAAACATTTGTATTATAAATACTCTTTGGGACATCTCCATAAATAATACTAAGCATTTATAAAAAACCTCCTCTTACTAAAACTGATTTTTTCTGGAATGTTTTTCATGGTTTTTATTATAAATGATTTGCAATACTTTTACACTTATTTAAAAATATTTTGTTCTTTCATATATCTCTTTAATAAAAACGCACAAAAATATGGAAATGTAATAATCTCTTCCGTTATCCCTATATTACCCGTTGTAAACTTGATTCCATGTTTTATATCTGGATAAGAATTACTTTTTATGAGCTGCCCTAACGACTTGGAGCGATTTGTATTTGCTTTCACTTCTATCGGAATAAGTTCATTTGCACTGCGGATGAAAAAATCTTCTTCCAGATTGGAATTTTCTTTCGAAAAATAATATAATCCGTAATCCTGTTTTACCAGCGCCTCCGCAGCAAAATTTTCATACAGTGCACCTTTATAAACCCCAAGATTTTTATTTGCACGCAAATCTGTCTGTGCTTCATCATCAAGATTTGCTACCAAAAGCCCGGTGTCTGCAATGTATACTTTATACTTGCTTTCATTTACATTACCCTTCAGCGGCAATTCCGGAAATTGGAGACATTCACAGACATTAATAAGTCCTGCGTCCTTCAGCCATTCTATACACCCCATATAATCCTTTGATCTTCCACCTTTTGCGACCTTCGAATATTGAAATTTCTTATTCTCCTTTGCCAGCTGTGCCGGAATGGAGCGATATACACTTAGAATCTTCGCCTTGTCCAGACCTTCCGCATATTTTATGATATCATTCTCATAGTCTGTCAACAACTGTCTCTGTAACACCAGAGAACCCTCAAACGTATTTCTTTCAATATAATTGGAAACAATTGCCGGCATTCCGCCAAGAATACAATATTCCAGAAACAAATTAGAAAAAATATTCTTTTCCGTCTCCGAAAATGCTGTTCCGAAAAGCATATGCTCCAACAATTCTGCTATTACGCGATCAGAATATCCCTTTGCCCACAAGAATTCTTCAAAATCCATGGAATACATCTGATAATCAGTCTTAGCCCCCACACTAATGCTTGCAATGCGATGGCATTGTACTCCCAACAGGGAGCCAGAGCATATCACATCATACCTTCCATCCTCTTTAAAAAATTTCAGCGATGTTGCTATTTCCGGGAAATCCTGAATCTCGTCAAAAAAAAGTAACGTCTCACCTGCTTCAAAATGTTTTGAAGGATCAATCCTGCTTATTATTTTTGTGATACTTTCCGCAGAAAAACCTTCCTCGATAATCGATTTATAAGCTGGATCTGTTATAAAATTTATTTCGATTATATTTTTATAATTCTTTTTTGCAAATCTTCTGATGGTCTCCGTTTTTCCTACCTGTCTCGCACCTTTGATAATCAAAGGATACCTGTCTGCATTTTTTATCCATTCCTTTAGGAATATATCCGCTTTCCGAACCAGATAACTCATAATATGCTCCCTTCTTATCAGATTATTTTTATTATACACCTGATTTACACTTTTATGAGTGTATTTTTTATTATTTTTACATTTTTATGAGCGAATATTTTTATTTTTTTACATTTTCATGTTTTTCTGGTTTTCTGCGCTTTACACTTTCCTCTTATCCCCTTATAATTTATCTTATAAGCCAACGATGTAAAGCTAATTTCACAGGCTTTTCACCGCAACAAAAAATAATTAAATGTACATGGGAGGGAATCAAAAATGGCTAAATTATTCGCAACAACCAACCCGGCTGTCAGCGAGCGCGAGATCACAAACGGAAACCGCGCGCGTAAGATCGCAGTCCAGGGTATGGTTCTGTTAGAAAACGACGGAACTCTGCCGCTCGCAAAGGGCGGTAAGATCGCATTATACGGAAACGGAGCACGCCGTACGATCGGAGGTGGTACCGGTTCCGGAAGTGTCAATTCCAGAGAGGTCGTAAATGTGGAAAAAGGTCTGGAAGCAGCCGGATTTGAAGTCATCACGAAAGACTGGATTGACCGCGACTGTGCCAATGTAGAGGAAAAACGCAATTCCTACAATGCAAATCTGATGAAGAATTTGCAGGAGCGCGGAATGGCAGCAATTATGGATGTGTTCAGCCATCCGTTCATCGAACCTGCTATGGTGCCGGTAGAGAGCAAGGATATCCACGCAGCAGAAACAGACACTGCAATCTTTGTGATCGCCCGCAATTCCGGGGAAGGTGCAGACCGTCATGTCGCACCGGGCGAGTATGAACTTTGTGAGGAAGAAATCGATGCTCTTAAGAAATTGACTGCAAGCTACAGCAAAGTCGTTGTTGTCCTTAACGTTGGAAATGTCGTCGATGTAAAACCACTCAAAGAAATCCGTGGTATCAATGCCATCCTTCTGATGAGCCAGGCCGGCAATTACGGCGGTTATGCTGTAACGGATGTTCTCTGCGGAGACGAAGTTCCAAGCGGACGCCTGACTACCACCTGGGGCATCAATTACAGCGATTACCCATGTGCCGCCACATTCAGCCACTGCAACGGCGATATTGATGATGAATTCTACAACGAGGGCGTTTATGTCGGCTACCGTTATTTCGATACATTCAATGTAACTCCACAGTATCCGTTCGGATATGGTCTCGGATACACCACATTTGAGGTATCCACAGAGGAAGTATCCGCCAACGAAAGCGAAGTGACTGTGAAAGCTTCCGTGAAAAATACCGGTTCTTTCCGCGGCCGTGAGGTGGTACAGGTCTATATCTCCGCACCGGACGGCGTCCTTGAGAAACCATATCAGGAATTAAAAGGCTACGCTAAGACAGCAGAGCTGGCACCTGGCGAATCCGAGACTCTTGCTGTCACATTCCCGACTGCAAGCCTCGCAAGCTACGATGAAAAGCGCGCTGCTTACATCCTCGAAGCTGGTGACTATTATGTGCGTGTCGGTGTCCATTCCCGTGCGACCCATATCGCAGCAAAGCTGACCCTGGAAAAAGAAGTGATTACCGAGCAGCTTGAAAATAAACTTGTTCCGGATACAGCGCTCTCCCTGCTTTCCCGCAAAGGTGTGACACCTTACAGCTACGAAGAGGAAGAAGCAGAGAAGGCTTCCGCAAAAGCAGTCACTCTGGATGCTTCGAAATTTGTGACCGAAACCGCTTCTTATTCTCCGGTTCCGGCTGCCCTGCCAAAAACAGACAAAGACTGGAAGATCACTCTTTCCGATGTCCGCTCCGGCAAAGCAACTCTCGACGAGCTGGTAAGTCAGCTGACTCCAGAAGAGATGGCAACCCTTGCTGTTGGCTCCGCGAAAAACGGTCTCGGTGGTCCGCAGATCGGTAACTCTTCCGCGGCATGCCCTGGTGCAGCCGGTGACACGACCTCTCTTCTGATTGACGACCGCGGTATCCGCAACCTGATTTTAGCAGACGGACCTGCCGGTCTGCGGCTTACACAGTCCTTTAAGACCGATGCAGACAATAACATACTGCCAGGCGGTACCGGTCTGGAAGCACTCGATGCACTTATGGGACTTGATAAACAGGAAGTGCCTGCTGATGCCAAAACCTATTATCAGTATACAACCGCCATCCCGATCGCCACACTTCTGGCACAGACCTGGGATGTAGCAGCCATTGAGGATGCCGGAGACATTGTCGGCGGTGAGATGGAAGAGCTCGGTGTTGACCTCTGGCTGGCACCTGGTATGAATATCCACCGGAATCCACTCTGCGGACGTAACTTCGAATATTATTCCGAGGATCCATTGATTTCCGGACGTTCTGCTGCTGCAGATACAAAGGGAGTACAGAAACATAAGAGTGCCGGTACTACGATCAAGCATTTTGCCTTTAACAATCAGGAGGACAACCGAAACCATGTGAACTCCCACGTCAGCGAACGTGCTTCCCGTGAAATTTTCCTGAAGGGCTTCGAGATTGCCGTAAAAGAGTCCCAACCGAAATCTATCATGAGCTCTTACAACCTCGTAAACGGCGAGCATACCGCAAACAGCCATGACCTGCTCACCGCCCTTGCAAGAGACGAGTGGGGATTCGAAGGCTTCGTCATGACCGACTGGGGTACAACCGGAAGTATGAATGAACTCGATCCGAGCGGAAGCGCCGGAGAATTACATAAATACGGCAATTCTTTTGCTTCCGGCTGCGTCAAAGCCGGTAACGACCTGACCATGCCTGGAAGCCAGGGCGATATCGATGATATTTTAAATGCCCTGGATAAAAAAGACGGCGAAGTTCCATACCCGCTGACTCTCGGTGAGCTGCAGGATGCTGCCAAACATATCTTAAATGTAATTTTGACTATGGAACGTTAAAAACAGATAAAAAAATAAAGAGCTGCATCTCAACTTCCAAGATGTCAGCTCTTTATTTTTTCCTATTTGACTTTATAAAATTTTCTGTTTGTTCCATGGCTTACATTCTTCCGCAGCGGGCATTGATCTCTGCTAACTCTCCATAAAATTTTACTGCATCCTCAAACCATGTCTTTAATTCTTCTTTAAATTTTCTCATGATCATCATCCTCCTTATTATTTTCGATTTCTGCTCATCGGAAAACGCATCTGCGCTCCGATTCACAATTCTCTTTTTTCTGTCATTTGCCTGTTCTCTTAGAACTGATAACGATATATGTTCCCATAGAACTCAACAACTTCTCTCATGTAGTTTCTGAACCATTTCTTTAATGCTCTCATTCTTCACATCTTCTTATCGATTACACCTGTATTATAGTGCCCGTTACGTTATAATTCTTGACAAAAACAGTAAACAACAGTAAAATTATTTCAAAACAGTAAACAACAGTAAAAGAAGATGTAAACAGTAAACAACAGTAAATCTATGGAGGGTCCTATGCCAAATCCTTTTACTCTTACATTCGGAAAAAGTCCACTTGAATCGGTAGACCGCCCGGTTCAGATTAATGAAATAACAGAATCCTTTACCGCTGACCCTGTCAATCAGCAAATGTTTATTATTACAGGAATCCGCGGTTCCGGGAAAACTGTAATGATGACAGAAATCTCCCACAAATTAAGGGAAAACGCAGACTGGATCGTGATAGAGCTTAACCCTGCAACGGATCTGCTATCTGCCATGTTGTCAAAATTAAACAGTGATCCGCTCTGTGCCGTTCTGATAAAATCGGCACGGATTAATCTGTCTTTTTGGGGATTTGGGATCGCGATTGAAGGGACACCACCTATTACAGATGCCGAGACTGCAATCATGAAAATATTAGAGAATCTGAAAAAAAACGGCAAACGGCTGCTTATCACAATCGACGAAATGACCAACAGTGAATCTATGAAGATTTTTGCCGGCTCTTTTCAGATATTTGTCAGGCAGGAACTTCCTGTATTTTTGCTCGGAACGGGATTATATGAGAATATAGAAGAACTTCAAAATGAAAAGAGTCTGACCTTTTTATACCGGGCTCCCAAAATCCAGCTCAGACCATTGAATAACAGCGCTATCATCCATAAATATAAAACTATTTTTAATCTGACACCAGAGCAGGCTTCCCAGATGGCCGGACTGACAAAAGGATACCCTTTCGCTTTTCAGGTTCTTGGATATCTGACCTGGAATCATAACGGTGATTACCTTTCTGTTGTGGATGAATATGAGCAATATCTGAGTGAATTTGTCTATGACAAAATATGGTCCGAGCTTTCACCCAAAGACCGTACGGTTGCAAAGGCGATTGCAGATGTAAAAAGCGGTAAGATAAAAGAAATCCGTGATTATCTGAAAATGGAGACAAATGAGTTCAATCCTTATCGGAAACGTCTAATTAGGAAAGGTATTGTTTCCGGAGAAACAAGAGGATATGTGTCTTTTACCCTTCCCCTTTTTGACCAATATGTCCTGGAAAATTATTAGATTTTTAACAGGTGATTCTGACCATGAATAAAAAAATAAAGAGCTGCATCTCAACTTCCAAGATGTCAGCTCTTTATTTTTTCCTATTTGACTTTATACAATTTTCTTTTTGTTCCATGGCTTACATTCTTCCGTAGCGGGCATTGATCTCTGCTAACTCTCCATAAAATTTTACTGCATCCTCGAACCATGTCTTTAATTCTTCTCTGATTTTTCTCATGATCATCATCCTCCTTATTATTTTCGATTTCTGCTCATCGGAAAACGCATCTGCGTTCCGATTCACAATTCTCTTTTTCTGTCGTTTTCCTGTTCGCTTAGAACTGATAACGATATGCGCTCTCGTAGAACTCAACAACTTCTCTCATGTAGTTTCTGAACCATTTCTTTAATGCTCTCATTCTTCACACCTCCTTATCGATTACACCTGCATTATAGTTCCCTTCACACTATAATTCTTGCCAAATCCAACGAAAAAGTAGCCAAATTCTGCAAGGATGTTTAAAAAGTGTGACCAATTTACAAGGAAAATGAGGAAACCTTAGAAATTTCCGAGGAAATTTCCAGCCATATTTCTCCACAACTGCACAAGTCTATGGAACTCGGCTATGCCTGTAACCTGTTGCTGCAAGCGTGCATAGCTCACGCAACACAATAAACGAGGTCATAAAACTGGCTGCTAAAAAAGAAAAACAGGGCCAGGTACGATATCATCTTATACCATACCTGGCCCTGTCCAATCATCGACACGATCCAATCATTCAGACGTTAACCGTCACAATCAAATTTTTCTCGTTCCAAGTGCTGCGTAATAATCTGTTCTCGGAATCCACTTTAAGAATTCTTCCACTGCCAGATTCCAGAATCTCCACTCATGGGTATATCTAGGTACAGATATCCACGTTACGTCAATTCCCAGCTCTTTCAGATAATCTTTGAATTCCGTATTTACCTGATAGAGCATATCCTCCTCCCCACAGGTTACATACAGAGGCGGAAGTTTTTTCCCATCTTCGACGGCCTTCTTTGCCAGCCACTTCACATCCAGAGGACCATCCACCAGTTCTTTCATCTGCTCCGGATTGCCTACCGGCATCACAGCTCCGGAAAAAGTTCCTATCGCCGCAAAGCGTTCCGGGTTCGACAAGCCGTGTAACAGCGCACCATAGCCGCCCATGGAAAGTCCTGCAATATAGCTGTGCTTCGGATCAGCCGAAATTGGGAAGTAATTGGTTACAAATTCCGGAACCTCTTTCGATACAAAGTCAAAGAATTTGTCTCCGTCGAGCGAATCATGATAAAATTTATTTTCCCCTGAAATCATGACCACTGCTATATTTCTTTCTTCCGCAAACATTTCAATGTTCGTGTATCCACCCCACTGTGCATGATTGTTTCCCATACCATGCAGCAAATATAAAACCGGATATTTTTCTTTCACCTCATGTGTCGGCGGTACCGCATTTTCCATGCCAGGGAATTGCATCTGCATGGATTCCGGAATTGTAGTACTCGGGATAATCACTGTGATGTCCACAGTTCTCACCAATGAATAAGAAATTACATTACATACAAATTTTGCCATCTTTTTTCTCTCCTTCTCCTAAAAATATATCTTTAACCCTTTACAGCTCCAAGTGCGATACCTTCTGCAAAATATTTCTGCAAGAACGGATACAGAATTAAAATCGGCAGCAATGCAACAATTGCTATCGCCATACGAACACTGACTGTTGGAATACTCATCGCTGCGCCGCTCGATGCAGATGCTGCATTCGCCTGCATCGCCTGGATATCCTGAATCATTTTGTTGAGTAATGTCTGTATACTGTATAATTTTGTGTCATTGATGTAGTATAAACCGTTTGTCCAGTCATTCCAGTAGGATAATCCGGAGAACAATCCTACTGTTACCATAATCGGTTTTCCCATCGGAAGCACAATCTTGTGGTAAATGTAGAAATAAGATGCCCCGTCAATCTTCGCTGCCTCATACAGTGCCTCCGGGATGCTTGTCATATAATAAGTACGCATCAGGATCACATTCATGGCGCTGCACAAAAAGTTCGGTAAAATCAGTGCCCACAACGTATTCTTAATATGAAATGTGGAGGACCACATCAGATAACTTGGAACCAGTCCTCCGTTAAATAACATCGTAAAGAAAATATAGAAGTTAATAACGTTACGGAATGGCAGTTTCTTTATGGATAAGGAATAAGCCGCCATAGATGACATAATGAGGTTTGCTGCTGTTCCAATCAGTGTTACTACGATGGTATTTTTATAAGCATTAAAAATGGTGCTTCCGTTTGTGAAAATGTATCGATATGCATCCAGGCTGAATTTTTTCGGCAGGAACGAGTATCCGTAAACCAGCAGTGCCTTTTCATCTGTAATGGATGACATAAAAAGCAGCAACAGCGGTGCAACCATGATCACAGTCACCAGCATCATAATCACATTGATGATCACCTGATGTCTCTGTTCTGATTTTGAATGTATCATATGTTTTCCCCTTCCTAGAACATTGCATTCTCTTTACTTATCTTGCGTACCAGTGCGTTTGCTGTCATGACAAGAGCAAATCCTACAACAGACTGCAGGAATCCTGCGGCAGCGGAACGTCCGATTCCACCATTCGACATCAGTGATCTGTATACATAGGTATCGATCGTCTGCGTCGTACTGAACAATGCTCCTGAATTCTGTGGAACCTGATAGAACAGTCCGAAATCAGAGCAGAAGATTCTTCCTATGCTTAGCATCAGCATCGTAATAAGCGCCGGAACCAGACTCGGCAGTGTGACGTTTGTAATCTGCTGCCATCTGCTTGCGCCGTCAAGCTTTGCCGCCTCATACAGTGACGGGTCGATTCCCGCAATTCCCGCAATGTAAATTAAAGTGCCGTACCCACATCCTTTCCACAGATTTACGAAAGTAAGGATAAACGGCCAGTATTTCGGTTCTGAATACCATTGAATACCGGTTCCGCCGAACGGTTTGATAATACTGTTGTTGATCATTCCATTCTCTGCACTTAAGAAAGCAAATACGATATAGCTGACAATTACAATAGAAATCAGAAATGGAAGCAAGATCACGCTCTGATACAGTTTTTTCATTTTTTTGGAATAAACATCTGTGATCAGGATTGCTAACGCAACTCCCACCACCATTCCAAGAATAATAAATACAATGTTATACAGCAGTGTATTGCGGATAATTAATCCTGCATCGCTTTTGAAAAGATACTGGAAGTTGTCAAGTCCATTCCAGTCGCTTCCATAAATTCCTTTTCTCTTGCTGTATTTCTTGAATGCAACAATAATTCCCGGCATTGGAATGTAATTATTGATAAAAAAATAGATGCATGCCGGAAGCAGCATCACATAAAGAGGAATATATTGTTTCAGTTCCACCCACGTTATCCGTTTTTTCTTTTTCTTCCCCATGAATTTCCTCCAAGTTGATATGTCCTGTGACACACATATATGTTTTTGGAGACAGGCAGGCGACCGCCGCCTGTCTCCAAATCTGATTCCATCACTGGCTCTTACTGCTGTGCAAGCCACTCATCTAACTGTGCCTGCTTCTCGTCCATAACGGTCTGAAGTCCAGCATCATATAGCTTCTGATTAAACTCAGCAATTGCTGTATCCGGATCCACAGAACCTGTCTCAATCGATGTTCTGTACTCATCTGAAACCGCATTCAATGCAGAGATCTCATTAAATACAGGAGTCGTATCGAAATAGAATCCATATGCTTTTGATTTTAATGCTGTATCACGCACTTCCTGATACTGATCCCACACATCCGGGTTGTTTCCAGTCCAGGTATAGCTATTGTACTGGTTTGGTAATGCCCATCCATAATCCTGGTGATATCCAACATTGTCCGAGGTAACACCTTCCGGATAATCAATCGTTCCATCGTCTGTGACAACATAATCTTTGTCCTCAACGCCCCAGTTCAGAAGATCGTTTGCCTCTTTTGTTGCATAGATCCAGTTCAGAAGCATCATCGCTTTTGCAGGGTCTTTGGAATTGCTGGCGATTCCATATAAAACGGCTGATGTTGTCTGTGTATAGCATACATTATCCGTTACTGTGATACAGGTGGTATCATAACCTGTCATGGAATCCTTCTCGGCCTTGGTATTCGGTTTTCCGGATGTGGTAAAGCAGAACAGATTGCCTGCTGCCATCAATGCTTCGCCGTAATCTGTACAGGTTGCAAAATCTGCTGACGTATAACCTGCCTGATTCCAGCTTCTCACAAGTTTACATGCATTGATATAATCATCGCTTTCATACCAGTTGGAAACGGTAGTATCCTGACCTTTATTTAACAGTACACCATAATTTCCGCCTCCTAACGGATCCATCCATACATTTCCGATAAGACCTGGATAAGCCACACTGTTAGCTCCGCCATATACCGTCATTTCCGGATGAAGCTCATGTACTTTCTCAAAAATCGGAGTCAGATCTTCTGCGGTCTTAACATCTTCTGCCTTGTATCCTGTCTCTTCCAGCAGATCTGTCCGCATAACAAAAGTAACCGGATTCGTTCTCTCATGCATCGTCGGAATTCCTGTCAGGAAATCTCCGATCTGTGCACACTCGATATCTTCCATACCAACAATATCAATAATATCCTGTCCATAATCTTCCAGATATTCATTCAGGTTCACTATATAATCTGACTCAATATAACCACCTGCAGCTGCACCCCACAGTGGAAAAACATCCAGATCATCATCGGAGGATAATACCATTGTAATCTGCTGTGTATAAGTACCGAAGGTAACCGGCTGAAGGTGAACCTTCATATTCAGCTGTTCCATCGTCAGCTTATTGAACGCTTCCTCCACAGAGTCCACATCCCTCGCATCATTTGCCACCCAGTACATCAAAGTTGCTTCATATGGCTCTTCATCAAAATCAACCTCGGCAGCCCCACCTGCCCCTTCCGTGTTCCCCGTTGCCTGTCCTTTGCTATCCGCCGCATCTGAACCACATCCAGCAAGTAACCCAACACCCATGGTTACTGTCATCATAAGGGCAAGCCATCTTTTTCTTCTCATATTACTTCTCCTCTCTTCTCCTCATCAGCTCTAATTGCTGTCTGACTTTTGATATAGAAATCGTAACAGGAAAAAGCATCTGATACTTTCACAATCCATATTATCGTTTGTACAATTTGTATCTCTTACTTTTGCATTTTCTGGTAACTGGATGGCGTCGTTCCCACTTTATTTTTAAATAACCGGGAAAAATATGCAAAATTATCATATCCGGCTGCCTGTGCTACCTCTGTAACTGACAGTTTTTGCTCCTTTAACAGCTTTTTCGCTTTCTCAATCCTTTTTTCAATAATATAATTTCCAATCGGAACTCCAAACTCCTTTTTAAATGAATTTGCCAGATATCCGGAAGAAAAATGTGTCACTTCACTTAGCACTTCCCTTGTAATCTCCTCGCAGAAGTGCTCATCAACATACTCTTTTGCCTTTCGGGCCGCTTTGTACGCACACTGGAGATCTGCCTCATCCTGAGACCGTTCCTGTTCTTTTTTAAAGCATTCTATATCAATCACATGCTTTTGTGTTGGAATATAATCTTTGCAGAAATCTTCCATTTTCATATATAGATTCCTCACTTCCAGAAAAGGAACCTGATAGGCATATACAAATATGACCGGGCTTTTTAATATATTCCTGATTTTTTCTATAAGAAGCTGAAATTTGGAATAAAGCTCTGCCCTTGTAAAGCTTTCAGAATGTGTCAGAACCATTGTCCATACATCTGCTCCGCATTTATGTAGCATTTCCATCCGGATTTCTTCACTGTCACAAAGTTCTTCTGCAATATTATTCATGATAAATTGCTCCAGCTTTCCGGTTATCTCGCTCATTCTTGATTTTTCCTTTGGGAATTTCAGCATTCCAAGTGTAAATTTATCTGTGGAAGAATAATCCAAATGTCTGCTTTCCGCCAGTGCACACAATTCTTCTTCCTCGTAGCCTTC
Organism: uncultured Roseburia sp.; assembly: GCA_934320555.1. Taxonomy (GTDB): domain Bacteria; phylum Bacillota; class Clostridia; order Lachnospirales; family Lachnospiraceae; genus Roseburia. Next base: position 11,563 of record CAKRFH010000030.1, on the reverse strand, counting down.
AACCCAGAACAGAAGGTCTTTCCAGAATCCGGCTTTCTGTGCAGACAGATTCTCTTTCCAAAACTTTTCATACTTTTCCTGTTCCTTCTGTCTGTGTCTTCTCTTTACCTCTTCCACTGCTTTTTCCAGAATCTTCTGTAAATCTTCATACTGGATCGGTTTCAGATAATAATCGAAGCTGTGAAGCTCGACTGCTTTCTTTGCATAATCAAAGTTCGCATAGCTGGTACAAAACAGTGTTACAGTCTGCTCCTTATGTTCATTGATCCACTCTAAAAGCTGTAAGCCGGTTCCGTTCGGCATCTCAATATCGGTCAGGACAACTGCTATCTCCTCTTTTTCCATGCAGGCAATTGCCTCTTTCATGTTCCGCGCCGTAAATACCTCCCCAAAGCCTAATTTCTGATAATCAATCCCATTTTTTAAAGCTCTGATCGTATAAGGGTTATCATCCACCAATAATATGTTCATCCCTGTTTTCCTCCTTTGCCTGAATCGGAAGCTCTATTTTCACAAAGGCTCCTCCTCCTTCATTCTGAGAGAATCTTATCTTTGCCTTCTCCTGATACATCATCCGCAATCTGGCCACTGTATTTCGGATTCCGATATGGTGTGTACTGTCTGACGTCTCAAAAATTCCTGCATTATAACGTTCTCTCGTCGGTTCTTCTATTCCACATCCATTATCCGAAATACAGATTTCCATCTTTTCTCCCTCTTTGGCCTTTTTTACTGATACTTCAATAAACAGATTTTCCTCCAGGTCCAAATTATATTTTACAGAGTTTTCCACAAAAGTCTGGATCATCAGAGGTGGTATCAACACTTTTTCCAGCTCCTGTTCACAACAGATCTTATAACTGTACGTTCGGTCGTTCATACAGCTTAAGATATTTAAGTAATTTTGCGTAAATGCAATTTCACTTTCCACAGTCACCGGCTCCATTCCTTTTTTGAAAATATACCTGAGATACGTGGAAATATACACGGTAAATTTCTGGATCTCCTTTGTCAGCCCTTCCTGTGCCATGCTGTGTATAATATTCAGGCAGTTAATATAAAAATGCGGCCGTATCTGAAGCTGCATATAGTCCATCTCTACTTCCTGTCTTTTTAGCTGCTCTTTATAAATATCAATCTGAAGCTGTCTGATCTCATCTGACTTCCGGTTCAGAGCTCTTCCCGCTTCGGCAAATTCTGCAATATCCACGTTTTCAAAATTTCCGTCTGCTTCTTTCAGATTCCGCACAAATACCTCTGCCTGTTGGATAATACCCTTTCTTGAGTAGATCAAAACCCCACTGGCTATCACAAAATAGAGTAATGTCAGCATAAGAAAAATCATGGGATATCGGATCGATTTGTCATACTCTGAAGTATCCATAATGAATCTGCCGGAAAACGTAGCATGCGATATTTTTTTATAAGTTCCCCCTCCTTCCTCCTCCGTCAATTTCAAAATGCCATTTTCCTGCTTTTTATAAACAAGTGTATTTCCCGTCTGCTCCTCATAAATAGCAACCCCATAACATTCCTGTGGCGACAGTTTACACAAGTCCTCTGCAAAATCCTTCGCCCAGATCCAGGCTCCGCTGACCCCATTCGGTCCCTTATAAATCGTACAGATACAGTCATCGATCAGAAACCATTTTCCACTGGAGGTATATGGCAGACTGTCATTTTCCAACATCTCCCACAGCTTATTCACAAATTTTTGCCGAATACTGTAGTTGCATCCGCCGCTCTCTACCTTCTCGCCGCTTTCTCTGTCAAAATAAAAAAAGTTAAAATGCTTCCCATAAGTCGCACACAGCTCTGAAAAAGCTTCCTTCACTTCCCGCACCGCATTATTCTGCCGGATGATCAGACTCATCTTTTCCTGTTCCGAGAGATAATTCTGATACTCCCGATATGCATCCACCATTTTTTCAATTTTATCACCACTGTAAAGCATGCTCCGCACACTGATATTGAGCTGACTGAAATTACGGTTCATCTGCTCTAAATAAATCTCACTGATAATGTCTTCTCTTTCTGATACCTGATTGTGATACTTATGAAGCATCATATACCCGGCCCCCGCCATAATAAAGCCTACCATGATCGGTATCAATACGATCAGAATAATCTGTTTGGAAAGTGTCTTTTCCCTACAGTATTTTCTCTTTTGCTTTTCCATTTTCATACAGTGCCCCTCTCCCTTTTTATATCACAATTATAAATTATTTTTCAGGCAAGTTCAACGTTGTACTATGACTTTTTCTGAAATCATGATTTCCATAGAACAATCCGGATGATACCGGCATCAGAAAAAAGGAAGCTGACATTTTTAAATGTCAGCTTCCTTTTTCACAATATTCAAATATCCGTTTCAAAATATGTACCTTCTTCTTTTCCGCCGCAGTAGTTAATATATTCAATCGGAACCAATATAAGCAAAAAACCTGCCAGATCGATCCACTCCAGCTTCGTCAGTCCGAATCCAACGGAAACTAATGCACAGAAAACCGGTTCCACTGTCACAAACAGGCTTGCTTTCATGCTTCCGAGAATTGCCACGCCTTTTCCATATAATACCATCGGAACCAGGGAGCTGCATACGGTAATGAATGCTGTAAGTCCAACCACAAGCGGCGTCACTGTCACACTTGCCTGATAGCTTCCCGTCAGTACAAACAGGATGATACCTCCAAGCAGCATACCAATTCCAATTGGCTCAACCAGACCATATTTTTCAAACAATCTCCCCGGAGCTACTGTATAAACAACATAGGAAACAGCTGCAACCAGTCCCCAGAATACGGCTTCGGAGGATATGGAAAGCTGTGTCGGGTCACAATGTGTTGCCACAACAAATACCCCTGCAAAAGCAGATAAAACTGCTGCAATTTCATATGGCTTTGGCATTTTTTTCCTGCGCACTGCCGTATAGATAAGGATCAGTACCGGGTAAATATACTGTATCACGGTTGCCGTCGCTGCATTTGACCGTTCTACCGCCTCGAAATAAGAAAACTGCATCGTCATGATACCGATCATGGCAAAATACAAAAAATATACCGTGTCTCTCCCTGCATGCAAAATGCGCAGGGACGATCTGCCCCTGCGCATCATACAACCCACTGTCAGGATCAATCCTGCAGCCATCATTCTTATGGAAGAGAGAAGTGCCGGGGTCATGTCGGAATTACGAAACAGGATCTGCCCGACTACGCCTCCAAGCCCCCACATCATGCCGCAGCTTACGACAATTAATAATCCGATTTTTTCTCTCTTATTTTTCATTTACACTTTCATCTTTCTTTGTTATGATTCACTGACCAGTTTTTCTATCGCATGCTCCATAATGTCAAAACCGGCTTCTAACTGTGCATCTGTAATGACAAGCGGTGCAAGGAACCGGATCACATTACCGTAAGTACCTGCATTTTCGATCAGCAGTCCATTCTGCGCACATTCTCTGATCAATTTTCCTACAAATTCTGTTGCAGGCTCCTTTGTCTTCTGGTCTTTTACAAATTCAACGCCGACCATTCCGCCAAGACCTCTGACATCTCCGACGACGCCGTATTTTTTCTTCCAGGATTCAAAGCGTTCTCTGCATTTTGTACCTATTTCCATAGACCTGTCACATAAATGATCTCTTTCTATGATTTCAAGTACCTTTAAGCCTGCTGCACATGCCAGGGCATTTCCTCCATAGGTACCTCCGATAACACCTGCCGGAACAGCATCCATAATTTCTGCTCTTGCAATAATAGCAGAAAGCGGTACACCACCTGCAATTGATTTTGCGGTTGTGATAATGTCTGGTTCACAGCCTGCCTCTTTCCAGTAGCAGCTTGCAAAGATTTTACCGGTACGGCCAAATCCGGACTGTACCTCATCTGCCATCAGAAGAATTCCATTCTCATCACAGATTTTACGGACTGCCTTCACCCAGGCGATCGGAGCCGGAATGAATCCACCTTCACCCTGGAGCGGTTCCACAACAATCGCTGCCACTTTGTCTGCCGGAGAGCATTCTTCAAATACGGTTTTCAGTTTTTCGATATAGTATGCAATCGCTTCATCCTCCGTTAAATGGCCAGGGGCACGATACAGATATGGAAATTCTGCACGATATACGCCATCCGGGAACGGTCCCATTCCAAGTGCATATGCTTTCTTGGATGTCATCGCCATTGTCAGCATTGTCCTTCCGTGGAATGCCCCGGAAAATACAATAATATTCGGTCTCCCGGTAAATGCTTTGGCTATTTTTACTCCGTTCTCATCTGCCTCTGCTCCACTGTTTGCAAAGAAGGTTTTCTTCTTGTCCCCTCGTACCGGAACAATCTCATTCAGCTTCTCAGCAAGGGCAACATATCCCTCATGTGTAACAATGTTGAACATTCCATGGAAGTATTTCTCTGCCTGCTCTTTCACGGCTTCCACAACCTCCGGATGACAGTGTCCAATATTTAAGACACCAACACCTCCTACAAAATCCAGGAACCGGTTTCCGTCCACATCCTCAATCATTGCTCCCTCTGCATGATCCATCACACATGGATAAATGCATCGAATTGCTCCCGGAACTGCTTCTTCCCTTCTTGCAATTACTTTGGCAGCTTTCGGTCCTGGCAGCGTATCTGTAATAATTTTCGGTAATTCTTCTCTTAACATAGCAATTCCTCCTCTATAGAGCCTTATAATATAAATCTCTTATTTCTTCTTTCTCAAATACCTTCGGATGAGCATGCATGGCTGGAACAGACACTTTCAGACAGTTATCCACCATCCAGTCGATATCCTTTTCTTCAATTCCCTCATTGGATAAGGTCGTCTTCAATCCGATCTCCTCCAACAGAAGCATCAGCTGGTCTACAAAGTCAGCCGCACTTGTTCCGCCAAGAATTCTCGATATTTCGCCGAATTTTTCCGGGGCATACACAACCGATTCCCTGTAAATAACCGGAGATAAAGCAGCCAGTCCACGTCCGTGAACGATATTTTTCAGTCCGCTTGCCGGATGCTCCATTCCGTGTGGTGCTGTAACACCTGCCATATTAATACACATTCCACCGAGCGTACTTGCAAGTGTAACTGCACTCCACGCATCCAGATTCGAATGATCTGCCAATGCTTTTCTCATATTCCCCGCCAGGAGCTTCATCCCATAGAGAGCCTGCATTTCCACCAGCGGTTGTGTCGTCCGCGAAATATATGCCTCCATATTATGGCAAAGTGCATCAAACATAACCGAAGACGCAACAGAATCTGGCATGGTTGTCATCAGTTCCGGATCCAGAATGGATACTTTGGGAACGCTTACAATATTCCTAAGTGATTTTTTGTCTTTCGTTGCCGTATTGGTCAGCACTGCAAAACAGTTTCCTTCACTTCCGGTGCCGCAGGTTGTAGGGACAGCTACGAGCGGAAGTGCCTCTGTTCCCTGCTTTATCCCGTAAATATAATCAAAAATATCTCCCTCATTGTAATAAGAAAAGGCGATAGCCTTGGCACAGTCTATGATACTTCCGCCTCCTAAGGCGACAACAACCTCTGCGCCAAATTCCTTTGCCCTGGCAACGCCCTCATAGACTGTGTCTGCTAACGGATTCGGCGTAGCCTTGTCAAAGATACATACCTCCATGCCTTCCTCTCTGAGAAGTCCTTCTGCCCTGGCTAAAAGCCCTGTCTTTTTGGTGCTTCCCTGCCCTGTGACAATCAGTGCCCTGCTGCCATATTTCTTTGTCTCTGCACCAAGTACTTCTGTTTTTCCGGTTCCAAAAATCAAATTTACCGGTAAATAATACTGGAACGCTCTGCCCATATTCTGTTACCTCTCTCCCTTTCCTGTCAGCTCTGCAAGTACTACATCTGCCGCTTCCAATGTTTTCCGGATATCTTCCTCTGTGTGTTCCGTAGAGATATATTCTCTTCCTCTCAGATCCGTCAGACGGATTCCATAGCTTTCCATTCCCTGCACAAATTTTTCATATAATGCCACATCTGCTGCCTCAAGCCATTCCCTGTAGTCTTTCACATCATGGTCAAATCCAAAATACAATATGAAGATACCACCAATATGCCTGGTGTAAATTTTGAGTCCATATTTTTTTGCAAGCTTTTGAAATCCTCTCTCAAGCAGTTCACCCATAGCCTCCAGATGTTCATAAATTCCAGGCTGCGACAATGCTTCAATGGTTGCCAATGCTGCTGCGGTTCCAACAGGATTTCCATTAAATGTGCCTGCCGCATGAAGTCCGCATTCCATAATCTCTTTTTTCCCGACAACCGCTCCAAACGGATACCCGCCTGCTATTGCTTTTGCGAAGGTGGAGATATCCGGTGTCACTCCATAATAGGACTGGGCTCCGCCTAATGCTGTCCGGAATCCCGTAATCACTTCATCGAAAATAAGCAGTATATGATATTTTTCCGTCAGTTCCCGAAGGCTCTCCAGATATCCCGGCAGTGGCAGGATCGGTCCGGAATCACACATAACAGGTTCTGTGATCACGGCTGCAATCTCATCTGCATGCTCCTGAAATGTCTTTTCCAAAATATCAGCATCATTCCACGGAAGGACTATCAGGTCGTCTGCTGAGGATAGTCTCTGCCCCTTTGTGTGGATAATCTTGTTCGGGTGTTCCCTGTCTCCAAGCTCTTCCACAGAGCTGGCGCTGATACTGATTTTCTCCTCATCAGACCATCCATGATACTGCCCTTCAAATTTTACTATCTTATATTTTCCCGTATAAGCTCTGGCAAGACGGAGCGCATACATGACAACCTCCGTGCCTGAATTCTGAAAACAAACCTGTTCTGCCGATGGAATAATCTCTGTGAGACGTTTTCCAAGTTCCCCCAGCTCCTTCGTTGGTGCCGAAAAATGTGTACCGCGTTTCAGCTGCTTTTCCACCGCTTCTTCCACTGTCTTCGGGCAATGTCCTAACAGCATAGGACCAAATCCGGCTACATAGTCAATGTATTCATTTCCATCTACATCATATAACTTCGAGCCTTTTCCATGTGTCATTGCAATGGGATAATCCTGATATCCCGCCCGGTGAAAATAGCTTCCAACTCCATCCGTAACATATTTTTTATTTTCTTCATATAATTCTTTTGACTTTGATGTAATGTATTTTTCCATCTGCGCCACCATCGTTTCTTATTTTTTATTTACGGTCTTGCCATCTTCCACATCTACGTAATAATCTTCATTCAGACCGAAATCTTCCAAAATCTGTAATAATGTTCCGTCTTCTTTCATTCCATTCAACACTTCGTTGAATTCCTCTAAAAATGCCTTATCTTCAAAGCGGACTGCTGCACCAATTCTTCCGGAAGCTTCTGCCTCATAAGGACTTATCATCTCAAGATCCAGACTGGAATCCTGTGCCAGTGTATATGCAAGAACGATACCATCTGTGACACCTGCATCCACCTTTCCGGTATTTACGGCAGTCATCAGGGTAGCCTGGTTCTCATAGCCTACAAGATCTTTAATCTTGCCATCCTTCAGCCACTGTTCTGCGGTCTCATAAAAGGCTGTACCTGGCTGTGCGCCTACGGTTGCATCTACAAGTGATTCTTTTGTTGTGAATTCAGAGCCTTTCTTCACAACAACAGCTTCTCCTTCCTGATACCACACATCTGTAAACAGTGCCACATCCAGTCTTTCATCCTTAATGTACATGGCATCTACAACCATATCCACACTGTCATTGTTTAATTCCACCAGCATATTGGAAAAATCCATAACCTTCATTTCAATTTTCGGGATTCCCATTCTTTTGCAGGCCTCATTGAGAATCATAATATCAATACCTGCCAGCTCTCCTGTGTCTATGTCCTGATAGCACAGCGGTGCATCGTTTGAAGAGGCGATCGTAATATATCCCTTTTCCTTAATAGACTTTAACAGCTCAGATTCTCCTCCGTCTTCTGTCTCTGCTGCTGTTTCTGTCTGGACATCTGTTTTCTGCTGTGCAGAAGACTCTTCCTTTGCGGAAGAACCACATCCACCTAACGTTCCAACTAACATTGCTCCACATAAAATAGCTGCCAAAATTTTCTTTTTCATAATTGTCTCCTCACTTTCTTATTTTTTTGCTATATATAAAATTTCATCATAGCCCTTTTTCTAGCGCGTATGCTTCAGTTTTTTCTCCAGGATTACAGAAACTCTTGAGAGCGGAACCGATATCACCAGATATACGAGTGCAAGCAGGGTATAGGCCTCTACCGTCAGAAACGTCTGCGATGCGAATGTTTTTGTGCGAAGCAGAAGTTCCTGTACGGAAATCATTGCCAGAAGGGAAGTGTCCTTTACCATCATAACAAGATAATTTCCAAATACCGGGATAGAATTCCTGATTGCCGGTGGAATAATGAACTTAAACAGTACCTGTCCCTCCGAATATCCAAGCGCCAGTCCCGCTTCCCGCTGTCCCTGATCAATTGACATAATCGCCGAACGGATGACTTCTGACATATAACATCCATAGTTAATTCCAAATCCGATAATACCGGCTGCAACCGGCTTTATCTGAATGCCTGTTTCCATTCCGAATAACAGGAAAAAAGCATCTAAAAGCATTGGGACTACATAATAAATATAAAAGAACTGCACTAACAGCGGTGTTCCTCTGATCAGCTCCACAAACAAAACAAGGATCCTGTTTAAAATTTTATTTTTGCTCATTCTTCCGATCGCTAATAGCAATCCGATGATCAAAGAACTCAAAAAACCAAACAGCGTTACATAGATAACAACTCCTATTCCCTGCAGCAGGCTTGGTCCAAGTGTTAATAATGTTTTACTCCAATACAGCTTCATGTACGATTCCTCCTCGCTATTTACTTAAGACTCTCGAAAGGAAAGCTTTTGTTCTTTCATTCTTCGGCTGTGTAAAAATAACCTCCGGAGCCTCATCCTCCACTACATACCCTTCATCCATGAAAATAACCCTGTCTGCCACATCTCTTGCGAATCCCATCTCATGTGTAACTACAATCATTGTCATTCCTTCCGCGGCCAGTTTTTTCATAACTTCAAGTACATCTCCGACCAGCTCCGGATCTAATGCAGATGTAGGCTCATCAAACAGAAGCATTTCCGGATCCATGGCAAGTGCCCTTGCAATCGCCACTCTCTGCTGCTGTCCACCGGAAAGTGTGTCCGGATATACATCCGCTTTCTCTTTCATTCCAACTTTATCTAACAGCTCCAACGCTTTTTCCCTTGCCGCTGCCTTCTCCATCTTGTTCAACTGAATCGGTGCCATCATCACATTTTCAAGTACTGTATGCAGTTGGAACAGATTGAATCTCTGGAAGACCATTCCCACATGCTTGCGATAATCTTTTATCTCTTTTCCGAACTTTGTGATGTCGTTTCCCTGATAAAGGATTTCTCCTCCGGAAGGTTTTTCCAGAAGATTCAGACATCGCAGCATGGTGCTTTTTCCGGATCCGGATGGACCGATAATTACAACCACCTGCCCTTTTTCCACATCTATATTGATATCTCTCAGCACCTGCAGATCACCAAAAGATTTCGACAGATTTTTTATCTGAAGCATTGCCATATCCATTACCTCCTGCTAAAAAAAGGAGCCCACCCTGTGTGAAGGGTAAGCTCCTTTGCTTTGTCTTTTCTTTACATATATTTTTTCCGCACCAGCTCTGCGATCAGTTCAGCAGTTCCGTCCACGCCCAGCAGGCTGGAATTGATCAGCAGATCTTTGTATCTCATATCATTGATCGCATATCCTGTATAATGCTTATGATAGCTTGCTCTGGCTTTATCTACATCAATGATCATTTTTCTTGCTTCATCTTCCTTCATGTGGAGCAGTTCCACACAGTTTCGAAGCTTGTCTTCATAGGATGCATAGATATAAACATGAAAACTATTCTCCATATTTTTCAGGATATAGTCAGAGCATCTTCCGACGATGATACAGGACTCTTTCTCTACCAGCTGGTTAATAATCTTCTGCTGTGTAATAAAAATATTATCCTGCGTTTCACTTGTTCCCATTCCAAGTGGATACTTCATATTAAAAAATGCTGTTTTCGCTGTCTCCTCCTGCTCCGATACAAACGATAGCGGAAGATTCATCTTCTTTGCTGTCTCCTCCACAATATCTCTGTCATAACACTCAATCCCCAAAAGTGCTGCTGCCTTCTTGGCGATTGGTCGACCCATACTTCCAAATTCCCTTGTGATCGTTACTGCATATTTTCCTGCCATATCGCTGCCTCCTTTCTGATAAGGCTCATTTTAGAAGTCTTCCGCTTCCATTACAATAGATCTTTCTCTAATTTTTTTTGTGCAGATGCACAAAAGGCTCTCTCACAAAATCTCATCTATGAGAAGTCCCAGATGAATTTTTATTCTGTCATCCCAGCTGTCCAGACTTATTCCAAGTATTTTTTCGATTTTTTCAAGCTGATAATGGATTGTGTTTCTGTGCACATAGTTTTTATCTGCCAGATTCTGTATCTTGCCGTCATTTTCAAAATACTGACGCAATAATTCAAATAAATGGCTTTTGTTCATACTGTCATACTGCTTTAACAGACCGACTGTACGCCCGTGATAATCCTCAAGTACTTTCATATCACTTACTGACAGCAATAACTTATAGGTTTCCAGATTTTCATAATATGCAAGCTTCATATGACGGCTTTTTGCCAGTTTTAACAGGATCCCTGCCCTTTCATAATATTGTGCGAGCTGTTTGAAATCGCTGGTAGCCGGATTCACACCACAGTAGCACTGATACCCATAGTGCAGCTGTATGGCCTGCAATTCCCTGGCAAACATTTTCACCTCACCTGGATTATAATCTGCAAGCACTGCAAATATCCTGCCTTTTTCCTCAAAAAGAATGTAATGTTCATTCACATGATTTAAAATGCTCTCTACGGTATCATGTAAATCCTCTGACACCAGTTCATATTTGTCCTCCATTCCATCCGCGATCATGCAGACAAACATCTGAAATACTGTATTCATTCCGAATCCATGCCTGCTTAACAGCTTCCTGCTCTCCTCCAGTCTTCCCGGGAACATCATACCGTCCAAAAAAGCTTCCTCAATATCTTTCTCAGCACTTTCATCCAGCACAATACTTCTACACACATCATGGGAAAATTCAACAAGCCTCACTTCCCACGGAAGCGTAAAAAGGGGCAGATTCTCTTTTTCACAAAGCTCAATGATATCCTGTGGAACCTCTTTGATGTATGGTCCGATATTAATGATAAGACCTGCGATCTGCTTTCCTTTCAGACCATTCACAAATTCCCGCAGGTCTTCCATACTGTTATTTCTGATGCCGGTAGTGATCACCAGCTCCCGCCGTTTCAAAAATGGAATCAGCTCCGCCGTCTCTACCATATGGACCCAGGATACTGTTGAGCGAATTCCATTGACTCCTGCAACAAGTTTCATCGAATATGCTTCTTTTCTCGTCAGATAAATCTCCTCAAGTGTATATGCCATCTTTATCAGCTCCTTTTTTCGAAAGAAAAAAGGGCTCACCTGTCGGTGAGCCCC